>JAKBAQ010000085.1 GCA_021808985.1 Pseudomonadota bacterium | reverse complement strand
CTGGGGTTTGATGCGGTGGGTTTTGCCCGCGCGGCGATGCCGCCGGAGCGCCAGGCGGGGTTGCGGGAATTTCTGACCGCCGGGCGCCATGGCGGCATGGGCTGGATGGCCTCGCGCGCCGATGAACGGGCCGACCCGCGCAGCCTCTGGCCCGAGGTGATGAGCGTGGTCTCGCTCGGCCTGTCCTACGCGCCACAGGGCGACGCGCTGGCCAGCGTCGGCGCGCCCGGCATCGGCAACATCTCGGTCTATGCGCGCGGGCGCGATTATCATGATGTGGTGAAGGGCAAGCTCAAGCATCTGGCGCAGTTCATCGCCGCGCGCGGGGCGGAGGTGAAGGTGTTCGTTGACACCGCCCCGGTGATGGAAAAGCCGCTGGCGGCGCTGGCGGGGCTGGGCTGGCAGGGCAAGCACACCAACCTGGTCTCGCGCGCGCACGGCTCGTGGCTGTTCCTGGGCGAGATCTACACCACGCTCGAAATTCCGCCAGACCCCCCGCACGCCGACCGGTGCGGCAGCTGCCAGGCCTGCCTCGCCGCCTGCCCCACGGCGGCGTTCCCGGCACCCTACCAGCTCGATGCCCGCCGCTGCGTCTCCTACCTCACCATCGAGCATGCCGGGCCGATCCCCGAGGAATTGCGCGCCGGCATCGGCAACCGCATTTACGGCTGTGACGACTGCCTGGCCGTCTGCCCGTGGAACAAGTTCGCCCAGGCCGGGCGGGAGGCGAAATTCGCCCACCGCGCGGAGCTGGTGGCGCCCCGGCTGGCGGCCCTGGCGGCGCTGGACGATGCCGCCTTCCGCGCGCTGTTCGCGGGCTCGCCGGTCAAGCGCGTGGGGCGCAACCGGTTTGTCCGCAATGTCGCCATCGCCATCGGCAACAGCGGAGATCCGGCGCTGCTCCCCGCCGCCCGCGCGCTCGCGGCCGATGCCGATCCCGTGGTCGCCGAGGCAGGCGCCTGGGCGGCGCGGCGGTTGGTCTTTCCTTAGGTTTATAATGAGGGTACATCCTGCGCCATGAGCTGGCTCACAGAATTCGTCCGTCCAAAAATCCGCACCCTCCTCGGCCGCAAGGAGGCGCCGGACAATCTGTGGCAGCAATGCCCCAAATGCCAGCAGATGATTTTTCATCGTGAGCTGGAGGCGGCGCTGAAAGTGTGCCCGCATTGCGGCCACCACATGCGCGCCACCGCGGCTGACCGTCTGGCCTGGACCTTTGATGACGGGGTTTATACGCGCATCGACCTGCCCAAAGCCGTGGTCGACCCGCTGAAATTCCGCGACCAGAAGCGCTATGCCGACCGGCTGAAGGACGCCCGCGAGGCGACCCGCCAGGATGATGCCCTGCTGGTCGCGCATGGCGCCGTCGGCGGGCTGCGCGCGGTCGTGGCGGCGATGTCGTTTGAATTCATGGGCGGCTCCATGGGCGGCGCGGTGGGCGACGGTCTGGTGGCTGCGGCCCGGCTGGCCGTGCTGCAAGCCGCCCCGCTCATCGTCTACACCGCCTCCGGCGGCGCGCGGATGCAGGAAGGTGCCGTGAGCCTGATGCAGATGCCCCGCTCGGTCATCGCCTCGCAAATGGTCAAGGAAGCCGGACTGCCCTTCATCGTGGTGCTTACCGACCCGACCACCGGCGGCGTCACCGCCTCCTTCGCCATGCTGGGCGACGTGCAGATCGCCGAGCCCAACACGCTAATCGGCTTCGCCGGCGCGCGGGTGATCGAGCAAACGGTGCGCGAAAAACTGCCCGAGGGCTTCCAGCGCGCCGAATATCTGCTGGCGCACGGCATTATTGACATGGTGGTGAAGCGCGATGAGCTGAGCGCGACCCTGGCGCGGCTGATCGGGCTGATGACCGGCAACAAGCGCCCCGCCGCCGCGTGAGCGCCGCGCAAGGGCGTTTTGACGCCAGTCTGGAAAGGCTGCACCGGCTTTATCCGAAGCTGATCGACCTGAAGCTGGACCGGCTGGTCCGCCTGCTGGGCGCGCTCGGCAACCCGCAAACGCGCCTGCCCCCGGTCATCCATGTGGCCGGCACCAACGGCAAGGGCAGCGTCTGCGCCTTCACCCGCGCCATGGCCGAGGCCGCCGGCCTGCGCGTGCATGTCTACACCTCGCCGCATCTGGTCAAGTTCAACGAGCGCATCCGCCTGGCCGGCGCGCTGGTGAGCGACGAGGCCCTGGCCGGCGCGCTCGATGAGATCGAGGCGGTGAACGAGGGCAACCAGATCACCGTGTTCGAGGCCATCACCGCGGCGGCGTTCTTGCTGTTCTCGCGCGTGCCGGCTGATCTGTGCGTGCTGGAGGTCGGCCTCGGCGGCCGGTTTGACGCCACCAACGTCATCCGCCCGGCGGCCTGCGCCATCACCTCCATCTCCATGGACCATCAGGATTTCCTGGGTGACACGCTGGGCGCCATCGCGGCGGAAAAAGCCGGGATCATCAAGCCCGGCATCCCGGTGGTGGTGGGCGCGCAGGAACCCGAGGCCCTGGCCGTCATCATGGCCGAGGCGCAGGCCGCCCAGGCCCCGCTGCTGCTGCGCGGGCGGGACTGGGAGGTAACCCCAACCCCTCAAGGCCTGCGCTTCCAGGGGCTGGAGCTACCCCCCCCAGCCCTGCCCGGCGCGCACCAGGCGGAGAACGCGGCGCTGGCCATGCTCGCCCTGCGCGCGGCGGGGTTTGCGTTTTCGCCGGAGGTGCTGGCGGCGGGCCTGCGCGCGGTGGAATGGCCAGCCCGCCTGCAACGGCTGCACGGCGCGCTGCTGGCCGCCCTGCCGCCCGGCTCCGAATTATGGCTGGACGGCGCGCACAACCCCGGCGGCGCCGAGGCGCTGGCGGCGCAGCTGCGCGCCTGGGGCGGTGATGTCACCCTGATTCTGGGCATGAAGCAGGCGAAGGATGTGGGCGAGGTGATGCGCATCCTGCTCCCTCACGCGGCGCAGATTTTCGCGGTGGCCGAGCCCGGCCAGCACCTGGCCCTGCCGGTTGAGGCGATCATCGCAGCCTCGGGTGGCCGCGCGCTGCCGGGGCCGGACGTGGCCGGCGCGCTGGCCCAAATCACCGCCCCCACCCGGGTGCTGATCTGCGGGAGCCTGTATCTGGCCGGCGAAGTGCTTAAGCTGGAGCGCGATGACTTCAGCGATGCGCGCAAAGCGAGCACATCTGAAGCCTGAATCGCCCGCGAGTCTGTTTTAACCGTCTCTTCAAAAGTTTTTTGGGGCCTGGCCCTTTTTTACAAAAAAGGGCCAGAATCCTGGGAGCTTTTTATAAAAAGCGCCCCAAACCCCGCAAAAATTTTTAATAATTTCAGTTCAGGCGGCGGCGTCCCGCGCCGCGTCCATGGCGGCGGCGATGGCGCCGAGCCGCTTGCGGATGGCCACCGGCACCTGGCGGATGGACTTGGCGCGCGGATAGGCCATTTCGGTTATGCCCCCCTCGGCCGCCATGGCCGCGCGCTCCGCCCAATTGTCAAAGCCCAGCCGGTCGATATTGTCGACAAAAGTCTCCGCCGGGGCGTCCTCCGCCAAAATCAGCGCATGCTCCGCGACCTCGACATGATAATAAACGAACGTGGCGGGCACATCCTCCTCCCGGACGATCGAGGCCCCATTCACCAGCGCCCCTGCCTGTACGAGTATGTCATCAACCAGCAGGGCATGGCAGGGCGAGAGCCGCAGGTCGCGCGCGGGCAGGTTCGCACCCAGCGCGCCGGCTTTCACGCGTATGGGCAGCACCCGCAGCGGGTCGGCGAAGACCATGGAAACGCTCTGCCGCCCCAGCCAGATAACCGGCACGGCCCGGCCATCGCTCAGGCTCACCAGGTCGCCGGCCTTCAGGCTCTCCACCGCCACCGCGCCCGTGGGGGTGCGGATCGCGGTGCCAGCCATGAAGCAGGCCGGCGCGGGCGCCCCGGTCTGGCCCAGCAGGTCCCAGCCGAGCGTATCGCGCACGGTCAGCCTGTTCTCCCCCCACCCGTCGCCAGAGAGGCCGTCGCCCGCCTTGATGGTGAGCACATAATATTGCTGGTTGCTGGTATCGCGCACCAGAATGCCGACATAATTGTCACCCTGCTCCACCGCCCCGACATAGCTGAACCCGGCATTGATGCCGCCGGGCGAGGTGGTGGTGCCGGTCAGCATGTCCCCCGCTGAGATGGGGTTGCCGCCGCCGCCATAGGTCATGGTCTCGCTCGCATCCTGCCCGGTCAGCAGGTTGCGGGTATTCTCAGCCAGGCTGATCTTGCCGTCGTCATAGCTGACGGCGAACATGCCTTTGAAAGTCTCGGAGACAGACATTGCCAGTGGCCCTTCCATTGCGGGTGGTTATCGAATGGAAAGGGTATTGTCAGAATTTTATTAATATTGTGTGCATTTTTGCGTGATTTCAAAGATTCGCACTAAAATTTGAAAAAACAAAGGAGATTCCTGGCAAAAGAATCTAATAAATATTTATGCTTAATTTTTTCTAAAAATCTTCTTGTTTTTTCCATGCGCCCGCCGCATCGGCTTCCGGCGTTCGCACACTGAATATGCGCCGCTGGCCGCGCTCAGCCCTGCGCCTTGGCCTTGGCGGGCGGCGGCGCCGTCAGCGGCACTGAAACCCAGCGCGGCCCCGGGTCGCTGCCATCGGCGAGGTCACCGCTGATCAGCAAGGTCGCCGCGGGCAGCCCGGCCTTCACCAGCCCTTGCAGCTGGGCCCGCAGGCTGGCCGCGCTCACCGCCTGGCCGTTGATCTGCTCGATCACATTCCCCGCGAGAATCCCCGCCATCCCCGCCGCCCCCCTGGCGGCCACGGCGCTAACCCGCGCCCCCCCGCCATCGGCGGCGCTGGTGGATATGGTGAGCCCGATGCCGGCGAGGCTGATGGTGCTGGGCGCCGGCGGGGTCGCGGGGGGAATGCTCTCATCCAGCGCCGGCGGCGGCGCGGTGATGCGCAGCGCCGCGCCGTGCGCCCGCCCGTCGCGCCAGAATTTGATTCTGGCCACGGTGCCCGCCGGAATCTGCGCGGTGCGGATGAACAAGGCGCGCGGGCTGTCTATGGGCACGCCGCCCAGCGCGGTTATCACATCGCCCGGCTCCAATATGCCCTTGGCCGGCCCGTTGGGCGCAACGCTGCCCACCAGCGCGCCCGCCACGCCCGGCAGGCCGAGCACGGCCTGGATCTGCGGGGTGATCTCCTGCGTCGCCGCGCCCAGCCAGCCGCGCGTCATGCTGCCGGTGGCCATCAGCGCCTGCGCCACCGGCGCGGCCATGGCCGAGGGAATGGCGAAGCCGATGCCCACCGAGCCGCCCGAGGGCGAGTAGATGGCGGAATCCACCCCAACCACCCGGCCCGCGAGGTTGAACAGCGGCCCGCCGGAATTGCCCCGGTTGATGGCGGCGTCGGTCTGGATGAAATCGTCATACGCACCCTGGTTGATATTGCGGTCCAGCGCGCTGACGATACCGGCAGACGCGCTGCCCGGCAGCCCGTATGGGTTGCCCACGGCCAGCACCCAGTCTCCCACGCGCAGCGCCCCGGAATCACCGAATTTCACAAATGGCAGCGGATGGCCCACATCCACCTTCAGCACCGCGAGGTCGGCGTCGCCATCGCGGCCGACGACGGTGGCCGGAACGATCGTGCCATCCTGGAAGCTGACGCTGATGCTGGCCGACCCGGCGATGACATGCGCATTGGTCAGAATATAGCCGGTGGGGGTGATGAGAAAGCCCGAGCCCAGCGCCTCGATGGCCTTGGGCGGCGGCAGCACGCTGCCCGAGGTATCCAGCGCGCCCGATGTATCAGCGGCGGCCTGGGCGGCGCCATCGCCCGCGCCCTCATCGCCGGGCGCCACCGGGTCCGTGCTCGCGATGCTCACCACCGCCGGCATCACCCGCGCGGCCAGGTCGGCCAGCTGCGGCAGGCTGGAGGCCCGCGCGGCGGCGCCGCTCAGCGTCAGCCCGGTGGCGGTGAGGAGGATGGCGGTGATGAGCAGGCGGCGCGGCAGGGTCATGGCCAAATTGTGTGGCGGGGCGGCCATCTCCGCAAGAGGGTGGACACGCCACAGCGCTGCGTTAAAGCTGCGGGCATGAATGAAGATGACATCCGCGCGGCGCTCGCGCCGTTCAATCTCGGCACAATGTTTGATGGCCTGCATGTCAGCGGCGGGCTGGTGCAGCTAACCCTGGCCATCCGGCGCGAGGACGCGGCGGCGCTGGAGCCGCTGCGCCGCGATGTGGAGGCCGCCCTCGCCGCCCTGCCGGGGGTTCGCAACGCCGCCGTGGTGTTCACCGCGCACAAGGCGCCGCCGCCATCCCCGCCGCCCGCCGCGCCGGTGCTGCCGGGGGTCAAGTCGGTGGTCGCGGTGGCCTCGGGCAAGGGCGGGGTGGGCAAATCCACCGTTGCGGTCAACCTCGCGGTGGCGCTGGCGCAGAGCGGCCTGCGTGTGGGCCTGCTGGACGCCGACATATACGGCCCCTCCCTGCCCCGCATGCTCGGGCTGGAGCGCAAGCCCGAGGTGCGCGCCGGCAAGATGATCCCGCTGGAAGCCTGGGGCCTCAAATGCATGTCCATCGGCTTTCTGGTCGATGGCGACACCGCGATGGTCTGGCGCGGCCCGATGGCCACCGGCGCGCTGAGCCAGATGCTCACCCAGGTGGAATGGGGCGCGCTCGACGTTCTGCTGGTCGACATGCCCCCCGGCACCGGAGACATCCAGCTCACCCTGGCGCAAAAGGCGCGGCTGGCCGGCGCGGTCGTGGTCTCCACCCCGCAGGACATCGCCCTGATCGACGCCCGCCGCGGCGTGAAGATGTTCACCCAGGTGAATGTGCCGGTGCTGGGGATCGTGGAGAACATGTCCTATTTCAGCTGCCCGCATTGCGGCGCGCGCAGCGACGTGTTCGGCCATGGCGGCGCCGCGGCCGAGGCGGCGCGCATGGGCGTGCCGTTTTTGGGCGAGGTGCCGCTGCTGCTGGAAATCCGCGAAACCGGCGACGCCGGCACGCCGGTCTGCGCGGCCTCGCCGCAAGGCCCGGCGGCGGCGGCGCTGCGGGCCGTGGCGGCGGCGCTGGCCGGCGCCCTGGCGCCAGAGCGCCCCGCCCCGCCGCCGATCGTGATCGACTGATGGCCGAAGCCGGGTTCTATCACCTCACCCGCATGGATGCCGCCGCCGCCCTGCCCGCCCTGCTCGGGCGCACGCTGGCGGCGGGCGAGCGCGCCGTGGTGGTGTGCAGGAATGACGCACAACTGGCGGCGCTGGATGCCAGCCTCTGGCAGGCCCGCCAGCCAGACTGGCTGCCCCACGGCACCAAGGCCACCCCGCACCCGCACTGGCAGCCGATTTTTCTGACCACAGAGGATGAAAACCCCGCCGGCGCCGCCTTTTTGTTCCGCCTGGGCGGCGCCGTGGCTGAAATGGCGCCCTACAAGCGGGTGTTCGACCTGTTTGACGGCGCCGACGAGGCCGAACTGGCCGCCGCGCGCGCGCGCTGGCGCGCCGCCAAGGCCGCCGGCCATGCTCTCACCTACTGGAAGCAGGGTGAAAATGGCTGGGAAAAGGCGAGCTGAAAACTTAATCGCCCTGATTGTAACATTCAGCTCCTGACATTCTTGACAGGTCAGGGGGGGATAGGTAGCAACCGGCCAACTTCCGGCGGCGCGGAACCGCTGAAAACAGGTGCATGAACAACGGTCGGGGTAAAGAGACCTTTGAGCAACGGCTTGCGGCAGCGCAGGCGGCGGCCCAGGGTCGGAAAAAGCAGGATCCGTCGCGCTCGCGCGCGGGGGCGGCAAGCCAGGCTGTTAATTTCGCCATGCGTCTGGGGGTTGAGCTGGTGGCCGCCATGGTCATCGCCGTGGTGATTGGTTGGGGCCTGGACAGGCTGTTTCACACCAAGCCATGGCTGATGCTTGTGATGGTGCCGGTTGGCATGGCGGCCGGCTTGCGCAATCTGGTGCGGGCCGCTGGAAAAACTGACGGCGGACGGGATAAGAAGTAATGGCAGGCCCAACGATCGACGCGCTCGGACAATTCAGCCTCACCACGGGCCTGGGGCCGCTTGGCCGCGCGGTGGATTTCACCAACTCCAACGAAGCCATGCTGGCCGCCGCGGTCATCATCACCCTCATCTTCACCGTGGGCCTGCGCGCCCGCGCGCTGGTGCCCGGCCGCGGCCAGGCGCTGGTGGAGCTGCTGTACGAATTCGTGCACAATATGTGCGTTGACACGATCGGCGAGGAAGGCCTGCGTTTCTTCCCCCTGGTGTTCACCATTTTCAGCTTCGTGCTGCTCGGCAACCTGCTCGGCCTGTTCCCGTATTTCTTCGCCTTCACCTCGCACATCGCGGTCACGCTCAGCCTGGCGCTGTTCGTGTTCCTGTTCTCCACCGGGGTCGGCTTCTACACGCACGGCCTGCGCTTCTTCAAATTCTTCGTGCCGCACGGCGTGCCGGCCTGGCTGCTGCCCCTGCTGGTGCCCATCGAGATCATCTCCTACCTCTCGCGTCCCGTTTCGCTCTCGGTTCGTTTATTCGCGAATATGACCGCCGGGCACGTGATGTGGGAGGTGTTCGCCGGCTTCATGCTCATGCTGGTGGCGAGCTTCGGGGTTTTCGGCGCGTTCGCCGCGGTGGTGCCGCTCGGCCTCAACGTGGCGCTGGCGGCGCTGGAATTGCTGGTGGCGGGGCTGCAGGCCTATGTGTTCGCCATCCTCACCTGCCTGTATCTGCACGATGCCGTGCACATGCATTGATCACTCTTGCTTAAAGACGTTTCGGAAAGGAAAGTTTAATATGGATCCTCAGTCAGCCGCTCTGCTCGCCAAAGACATTGGCGCCGGTCTTGCCACCATCGGCGTCGCCGGTGCGGGCGTTGGTATCGGCAACCTGTTCGGCTCGTTCGTCTCCTCCGTTGGCCGCAACCCCGCCGCGCGTGACACCATGTTCCGCGACGTTCTGCTCGGCTTCGCGCTCACCGAGGCGGTGGCGCTCTACGCGCTGGTCATCGCGCTGATCATCCTGTTCACCTAATGCGCCGCCTCGCCACCATCGCTCTGCTGAGCCTCAGCCCCGCCGCCGCCCTGGCGGACGGGACCATGCCGCAGATGGATTTCGCCAACCCCCTCACCTCGTATCAGGTGGTGTGGATGGTCGTGATTCTGGTGGCGCTCTACCTGGTGCTGGCCCGCTGGGGCCTGCCGGAAATGGGGAAGGTGCTGGCCAACCGCGCGAATGTGATCGCGCAGGACCTGGCGGCGGCGCGCACGGCGAAAATCACGGCCGACCAGGCCGTGGCGGCGCTGAACGCGACCATGACCCAGGCGCGCGGCACCGCCAGCGCCGAAGTGGCGCAGGCCGTGGCCAAGGCCAAGGCCGAGGCCCTGGCGCAGGCGGCGGCGCTCGCCCTCAGCCTGGACCAGAAACTGGCTGAATCCGAGGCGCGGATCGACCAGGCGCGCCAGGCCGCCATGGCGGCCATCAAGCCGGTGGCGGCCGAGGCCGCCGGGAGCATATTGCACAAGCTCACGGGCGGCGCGCCCGGGGCGGACATTCTGAGCCAGCGCGTGGACGACGCCCTGGCCGCGCGGAAGGCGGCTTAAGCGATGGAATACCAGGCCCTGAGTTTCACCCCCTGGACGCACGGCGCCTTCTGGGTGTTCGTCGCGGTGGCCATCTTCGCGCTGCTGGCGGGCCGCAAAATCATCGCCCCCATCGCCGCGATGCTCGACGCCCGGGCGCAGAGCGTGCGTGACGCGCTGGAGGAAGCCGCGCGGCTGAAGCAGGAGGCGCAGGCCATGCTGGCCGACGCCAAGGCCCGCCAGGCCCAGGCCGCCGAGGACGCGAAGCAGATCCTGGCCTCGGCCCATGCCGAGGCGGCCCGCATGGCCGCCGAGCTGGAAGCCGACGCCAAGGCCACCGCCGCCCGGCGCGAGCGCCTGGCGATGGAGCGCATCGCCGCCGCCGAGGCGGCCGCCGTGAAGGACGTGCGCGCCGCCGCGATTGACATCGCAACCGCCGCCAGCGCGCAAATCCTGCGCGAGGGCTTCGCCACGCCCACCGAGGCCGACAGAATTGACCAGGCGATCGCCGGCATCCCCACCGCGCTGCGCCGCGCGGGCTGAGCGCCACGGGGCTGAAATCTCCCAACCCCCCGTTGCCTGACCGTTTGATTACACTAAGATGACACCGCCGCCCCGCGCCATGCCGGCGCGGGCCACGGAACAATCTTTTGGGAGACTTTTATGAAAAAATTCATCCGCGCGGCGGCGTTCGCCGTCGCCGCCATGGCCGCGCTCGCACCGGCCCTGGCTTCCGCCAAGGCCATGACCAAGATCACATTTGGCGTGGACGCGACCTATCCGCCCTTTGAGAGTCTTTCCCCCAGCGGCAAGTTCGTTGGCTTTGACATTGACCTTGGCCGCGCGATCTGCGCCGAGCTGAAGGTGAAATGCGTGTTCGTGAGCCAGAGCTTTGATGGCATCATCCCGGCCCTGCAGGCCCGCA
>JAKBAQ010000084.1 GCA_021808985.1 Pseudomonadota bacterium | reverse complement strand
GCCGGGCTGATCCTGGCCGCCATGCCATGAAGACCCCCGCCTTCTGGGCCAAGCGCGGCGTTCTGGCGCATGTTCTGCGCCCCCTCGGCGCGATTACCGCCATGCTCACGGCCCGGCGCGTGGCCAAGGCGGGGTATGATCCGGGGGTGAGGGTCATCTGCGTCGGCAATGCGGGCGCCGGAGGGGCTGGAAAAACCACGGTGGTGCTGGATTTTCTCGCCCGACTGAAAGGCCCGGCCTTCGCGCTCACGCGCGGCTATGGCGGGCGGCTGGCCGGGCCGGTGCTGGTGGATACCGCCATCCATACCGCCGCCTGCGTGGGCGACGAGGCGCTGCTGCTCGCCGCCGCCGCCCCCACCATCGTGGCGCATGACCGCGCCGCCGGCGCCAGGCTGGCGCTGGCCGAGGGGGCGGGCGTGGTGGTGATGGATGACGGGCTGCAAAATCCGTCGCTGGTGAAAACCCTCTCCGTGCTGGTGATCGACGGCGGCTACGGTTTTGGCAACGGCATGTTGCTGCCGGCCGGCCCCTTGCGCGAGCCGGTGGCCAGCGCCGCCGCGCGCTGTCAGGCGGCGGTGCTCATCGGCGCGGATGAAACCGGCGCCCTGGCCGCCCTGCCGCCCGGCCTGCCGGTGCTGCGCGCGGCACTGGCCCCCAGCTGCGCGCGCAGCCTGAGCCGCCGCCGGGTGATCGCCTATGCCGGGATCGGCCGGCCGGAGAAATTCTTCCGCTCGGTGCTCTCGCTCGGCGCGGATATCGCCGCGACCCATGCCTTTCCCGACCATCATGTATATAGCGCGCTCGATTCGGCGCGGCTGCTGAATGAGGCGGCGGAGCTGGGGGCGACTCTGGTGACGACCGCGAAGGATTACGTGAAGCTGCCGCCACGGCTGCGCGCGGCGAGCCTGCTGGTGAGTGTGCGCCTGCAATGGGAAAATGAGGCGGCGGTGGAGGCTTTGTTGAAATGAGCGATGTGAAACTGGCGCACCGCGCGGATATAAAACTGGCGCACCGCGCCGAGGCCCTGCTGGTGCGCGGCATGCTTGGCCTGCTGCGCGCCATGAGCCCGGTGGCCGCCGCGAAGATGGCCGGCGGCGTGGCGCGCGCGCTGGGGCCGCTGATTCCGGTTTCAAAAATCGCCGACAAGAACCTGCGCATGGCCATGCCGGAGCTGGACGCGGCGGCGCGGCGGCGGATCATCGCCGAGGTGTGGGAGAATCTCGGCCAGACGGTGGCGGAGCTTACCCGCATCGGCGAGCTGCGCCAGACCGACTCCGGGCCCGGCTATGTCGTAACCGGCTGGGAGGCGCATGTGGCCCCGGTGCTGGCCCGTGGCGGCCCGGCGATTTTCTTCACCGGGCATATCGGCAACTGGGAGATCATTCCCCCGGCGGCGCATTCGCGCGGGGTGGATATCGGCTTCATGTACCGCGCGGCCAGCAACAAGCTGGTGGATGACATTATCCTGCGCCTGCGCGAGGCCAATTTCGGCCGCAAGATCCTCATGTTCCCCAAGGGCGCCGCCGGGGCGCGGCAGGCTTATGCGCATCTGGCGCGCGGCGGGTATCTGGGCATGCTGGTTGACCAGAAGCTCGATAACGGCATTTCCGTGCCGCTGTTCGGCATCCCGGCGATGACCGCGCAGGCCATGGCGAGCTTCGCCATCAGGTTCAAATGCCCGGTACTGCCGGTGCATGTGGTGCGCATCGGCCCGGCGCGGCTGGAGGTGATCTGCGAGGCCGCCATGGCGCTCCCCGATACCGGCGACAAGGAGGCCGACGTGGCCGCGCTGACCACGGAGATGAACCGCGTCCTGGAGCGCTGGATCCGCGAGAAGCCGGGCGCCTGGCTCTGGCTGCACCGCCGCTGGCCGAAAGCCTTGTACAAATAGCCGGTGCCAAGCGCGCCGCCGCGCGGTAATATGCGGGCATGAGCTTCTGGCGCACCAAATCATTGTCGGAGATGAGCAAGGCGGAGTGGGAATCCCTCTGCGATGGCTGCGGGCGCTGCTGCCTGCACAAATTGCGCGACGAGGATACCGATGAGGTGAGCTTCACCAATGTCGCCTGCCGGCTGCTGGACCTGAACACCGCCCGATGCTCGGACTATGCCAACCGGCGGACCAAAATCCCCGATTGCGTGCGGCTGACCCCCAAGAAGCTGAAAACCGTGGACTGGCTGCCGCCCAGCTGCGCCTACCGCCGGCTGGACGAGGGCAAGGACCTGCCGAGCTGGCATCCGCTCATCACCGGCCGGGCGGAGAGCGTGGCCGAGGCCGGCGCCAGCGTGGCCGGGCGGGTGCTGAGCGAGCGCGACGCCGGGCCGCTGGAGCATCATCTGGTGGAATGGCCGGGCAAGCTGCCCAGGGTGCGGCGATGAAGGCCAACGAGCTGACCACCGAAATGGTGCCCGTGCGGGGCGCGCTGGCGCCGGTGGCGTTCCGGCGCTCGCCGCGCGCCGCGCAGATTTCGCTGCGCATAGACCCGGCGCAGGGCGGCGTCGTCATCACCCTGCCGCCGCGCGCCTCGCGCCGGGCGGGGCTCACTCTGCTGCAGACGCACGAGGCCTGGGTGGCGGAAAAACTCGCCGCCCTGCCGCGCGCCCTGCCCTTTCTGCCGGGCGCCACGGTGCCGGTGAACGGGATCGGCCATGTCATCCGCCCCATGCCCGCCGGGCGGGGCGGCGCGTGGATCGAGGGTTCGGAAATTCTGGTGACGGGCGGCCCGGAGTTTTTAAGCCGCCGGGTGAGCGACTGCCTGCGCCGCTTGGCTCGCCAGCGGCTGACCGCGCTGGCCGCCGAGAAGGCGAAACTGGCGGCGGTGACGCCCCGCTGCGTGCGGGTGAAGGACACGCGCACGCGCTGGGGCTCCTGCGCGCCGGACGGCACGCTCTCCTTCTGCTGGCGCCTGGTCTGCGCGCCTGAGTTCGTGCAGGATTACGTGGTTGGGCATGAGGTCGCGCATCTGCGCCACATGAATCACGGGCGGCAGTTCTGGACGTTGACCGAGCAGCTGACCGCGCACCGCATTGCCGCCAGCGCATGGCTGGGCACGCACGGGCCCGCACTGTTGAGGATTGGCTGAAGGTATTAAGGTCATACAAAACCCTGAAAGGTCCGCGTCGTGAAAGCTGTCGCCTTTACCCATTCAAGACCGATTACGGCATTTGACGCGCTGGAAGATGTCGACCTGCCGATGCCCGTGCCCCGGCGGCATGATCTGCTGGTGGAGGTGAAGGCGGTTTCGGTGAACCCGGTGGACACCAAATTGCGCCTCTCCGGCGAGCCGCTGGGCGAGCCGCGCGTGCTGGGGTTCGACGCCGCCGGCATCGTGCGCGAGATAGGCCCCGAGGTGCAGCATTTTTCCGTCGGCGACGAAGTTTATTACGCCGGCGTGCCAACCCGGCCGGGGACGAACGCGGAGTATCATCTGGTTGATGACCGCATTGCCGGGCATAAGCCGAAATCCTTGAGCTTCGCGCAGTCGGCGGCGCTGCCGCTGACCGCGCTGACCGCCTGGGAAATGTTGTTTGACCGTTTCAACCTGCCGCGCACCCGCGCCGCCGGGGGCATATTGCTCGTCGTCGGCGGGGCCGGCGGCGTCGGCTCCATGGCCATTCAGCTTGCATCCCAGCTCACCGGCCATACCGTGGTGGCCACCGCCTCGCGCCCCGAGACGGCCGACTGGTGCCGCGAGCTTGGCGCGCATCACGTGTTCAACCATCAGCATGATCTGGCGACGCAATTCTCGCAGTTCAGCCTGGATGCGCCGGAGCATATTTTCTGCATCACGCATCAGCGGCAGCATTTCAAGAAGCTGACCGAGCTGCTGGCCCCCGAGGGCGCCATCGGCATTATCGAATCCGATGCCACGGCCTTGGACATTTCCACGCTGATCAAGAAATCCGGCACCCTGCACACGGAATATATTTTCGCGCGCGGCATTCTGAAGTCAGCCCAGATCATGGCGCAGCACCGCACGCTGGAGGCGCTCGCGCATCTGGTTGACAATGGCACGATCAGAACCACGATGACCGAGAATTACGGCAAGATAAACGCGGCGAACCTGAAGCGCGCTCATGCAGCGATCGAGGCTGGCTCGGTTCGCGGCAAGCTCGTGCTGGAAGGATTCTAGAGCCCTTTTTTGCAAAAAAGGGCCAGGATCTTGGGGAGCTTTTTATAAAAAGCTCCCCAAACCCCGCAAAAATTTTTGTTATAAGAGAAAACGTTTAAAACAGTCTGTTATTCTAATTGTTCAGCCCCGTCTCGGGTGAGAGCATGGCGTTGCGGCTGGCCAGGCAGGGTGAGACGAACAAATAGCCGCGATAGCCGCCCACCAGCGTGCGGGCGGAAACCATGGTCCAGAAGCCGACCAGCAGCAGCACCAGGAAGCCGCCGAAAGCGGTGAAGAATTCCATGCCCGTCTGCATGCCGAGATTGAGGGTGGCCAGCGTGAACACGCCGAGCGGAAAGGTGAAGCCCCACCAGCCCATGTTGAAGGGCAGCCCCTCATCGAGATAGCTGAACGTGATGCCCGCGGCCATGACCAGCCACCATGCGCCATAGCCCCAGATGATAAGCCCGCCAATGAGGCCGATGCCCTGCGCGACGGCGCCGATGCTGGCCATGCCGAGCGCGCCCAGAACAGACGGCGCATCATGCCCCAGCACCAGCAGGCAGAGCGCGCCGGTGCCAAGCGGCCCCAGGGCCAGCCAGCTGGAGACCGCCATGTCCCGCTTGGGCAGCTTGTGCAGAACCATGCGCAGAAACAGCACCACCAGCACGCCGAAGGCCAGCGGCACCGAGAAGGCCCACAGGACATAGCAGAAGAACAGCATGTGCGCGGCCGCCACGGGGCTGGCCAGATGCACCAGCAGAAAGCCGCCGCTGGTCGCCGTCACTTCCGCGGGCACGATGGGCAGCAGCCAGATCGCGGTCATCGATTCAAAACTGTGCGACTGCCTGGTGAACATGAGGAAAGGCACGAGCAGGCCGATGCCGATGGCCAGCGCCGCGTCAACCCACCAGAGCACGAGCGCGATCTCGACCGCACGCTGGCCGATGATCGTGATGCCGAAGGCGAGAAAGCCGTTGATGATCGTCGCCAGCCCCATGGGGATGGCGCCCAGGAACATCGGCATCACCGAATGGGTGAAAATCGGCATCGCATCGCGCGGGAAAAAAATCCAGCGCGCCACGTAGAGCACCGTGCACAGCACGAACAGCGGAATGTTGAACAGCCAGAACCCGACCGCGATCTGGTGCAGCAGGGGCAGATGCAGCGGAAAGAGGTTCAGCGCCAGCGCCACCACGCCGGTTCCCATGGTCACGGTGAACCAGTTGGGGGTGAATTGCCGCACGATCTCGCGCGGGTGCTGGTGGTGCGAAAAAGGCTTTGACAGACGGAAAGGCATAACACTCCTCATTATTTTCAATCTGTATCGTAGCGCACGAAATTACTTTAATAAAATCGAATGTTTTTATTGTTTATATCAAAAAAATTGATTAATTATACCGCGAACCGCGTGCCGAGAAGACCCTAGCATGACCCTTGAACAATTGCGCATTTTCATCGCCGTGGCCGAGCGCGCCCATGTGACCAAGGCCGCCGCGGCGCTGGGGCTGGGGCAGTCGGCCGTGAGCGCCGCCATCGCCGCGCTGGAGGCACGGCACGGCACCAAATTGTTTCACCGGATCGGCCGGGGAATCGCCCTCACCGAGGCGGGGGAGCAATTCCTGGGCGCGGCGCAGGCCGTGCTGGCCCAGGCGGACGCCGCGCAAACCCTGCTGGAAGACCTTGCCGGGGCCACGCGCGGGCGGCTGCACCTGCAGGCCAGCCACACCATCGCCAGCTATTGGCTGCCACGGCATCTGGTGGCGTTCCGGCGGGCTTATCCGGGCATCGAGATAGAGCTGACCGTGGGCAACACCGCCCAGGTGGCGCAGGCGGTGCTGGAGGGCGCCACGGAGCTGGGGCTGGTGGAGGGCAATGTGGATTCCGCCAACCTGCTGAGCCGGCAGGTGGCGCGCGACAGCATGGTGCTCGTCGTGGGGCCGGAACATCCGTGGACCGCCATGCAAAAGCTGCAGGCGGCGCAGCTCACGCAAAGCGACTGGGTGCTGCGCGAGCCGGGCTCGGGCACACGCTCGGAGCTGGAACATGCGCTGGCCGGCCTTGGTCTGCATATCAGCGATTTGCGGGTGACCCTGGAGCTGCCCTCCAACGAGGCGGTGCGCGGCGCGGTGGAAGCCGGGCTGGGCGCCACCGCGCTGTCGGCCTCGGTCGCCGCCCCCAGCCTGGAGGCCGGGCTGCTGCGGCAGGTGAATTTTCCGCTGCCGGAGCGCGCGTTTCATCTGCTGCGCCACAAGCAGCGCACGCCCAGCCGCGCCGGGGCGGCGTTCGCCGCGCTCATCCAGCCGGACTGAGAACCAAGCCGCCGCCTTGCCGCGCCCGCGCGCCTTGGCTTGTTGACATACCGTCCAGATGGATTGTATCTATCGCCGCGCGGACCGCTCAAGCGCCACGAACCAACAAGGAAGGAACCGCCATGCCGCATGACATTGGCCCGGCCGTGAAAATTGACGAGGCGCGCGCCACGTTCAGCGTTGCCCGGCGCAATTTCGTCGATCCCGGCATTCTGCAGGCCGAACATGACCGTATTTTCAACCATTGCTGGCTCTATCTGGGGCATGAGAGCGAGCTCCCCGGGCCTGGCGCGTTCCTCACCCGCGCGGTGGGCGGGCGCGACCTGCTCTTCACGCGTGACAGCCAAGGCAGGCTCAACGCCATGCTCAACGCCTGCCCGCATCGCGGCGCGCGGGTCTGCCGGGAGCGCGCGGGGGTCGCGAAAATCTTCCAGTGTTTCTATCATGGCTGGGTGTTCGGCGCCGATGGCGCGCTGCGCGGCCTGCCCGGCGCGGGTGCCTATCAGCCGGACTTCGCCCAGCGCCCGCAGGCGCAGCTGACCCATGTGCCCCGGCTGGAGAGCTTCCGCGGCTTCGTGTTCGTGAATTTTGACAAGGACGCCGTTTCGCTTGCTGATTATCTCGGCAATGCCAGGGAATATCTCGAACTGGTGGCTGACCAGTCGCAGGCGGGCATGGGCATCGTCGGCGGCACGCAGGAATATGCGATCCGCGCCAACTGGAAGCTGCTGGCCGAGAACAGCTTTGACGGCTACCACGCCGCGACCAACCACGCGACCTATCTGGACTATCTGAAATCCACCACCGGCGGGCTGGCGCCTATCGCGCTTTGCGGCACCGGGCGGGCGCTGGGCAACGGCCATGGCGTGGTGGAATACAAGGCGCCCTGGGGCCGGCCGATCGCGCAATGGATTCCCGCCTGGGGCGATGAGGGCAAGGCGCGCGTGGAGGCCATTTACCAGAACCTCGTAGAGCGCCACGGCCCGGCGCGGGCCGAGCGCATCGCCCACAGCAACCGCAATCTGGTTATTTTCCCCAACCTCGTGATCAACGACATCATGGCCGTGACGGTGCGCACCTTCTACCCCAAGACGCCCGAGCTGATGACCGTGAACGGCTGGGCGCTGGCGCCGCGGGATGAACATGCCGACGACCGCCAGGCGCGGCTGCATAATTTTCTCGAATTCCTGGGCCCGGGCGGGTTTGCCACGCCCGATGACATCGAGGCGCTGGAGCAGTGCCAGGCCGGCTTCAGCAACATGCGCGAGGCGCCCTGGAACGATATTTCCCGCGGCATGGGCCGGGAAAGCCCGGCCTATGACGATGAGGCGCAGACGCGCTCCTTCTGGAGCGAATGGAACCGCCGCCTGTTTGGAGAACCGGCATGAACCCGCCCCCCGCGCTGACACGCAGCGACATCGAGGATTTCCTGTTCGCCGAGGCGGACTTGCTGAACAACTGGCGCCTGCCGGAATGGCTCGCCCTCTTCACCGATGACGCGGTGTATTACGTGCCCTCGACCGACCTGGCGCCCATGGCCTCGCCGCAGGATAATCTGTTCTACATCGCCGATGACCATTTCCGCCTGAGCGAGCGGGTGAAACGGCTGATGAAGCGCAGCGCGCATGTGGAATTCCCGCGCTCCAAGACCATGCGCCTGCTCAGCAATGTGCGGCTGCTGGCGCAGGACGCGGCGAGCCTGAGCGCCAGCGCCGCCTTTATCACCTACCGCACCAAGGACGCGGTGACCGACACCTATTTCGGCACGCATTACTACCAGTTGGCGCGCGATGCGGCGGGGCTGAAAATCCGCGAGAAACGCTCCATGCTGGCCTCCGACGGCCTGCGCGCGCAATGCCGAATCAGCATCATCATTTAGGAAAAACAGATGAATGGCGGAAAACTTTCCGGAAATGTCGCCATCGTCACCGGGGCGGCGCGGGGCATTGGCCATGCCATCGCGCAGCGGCTCGCCGCCGATGGCGCGCAGCTGGTGCTGGCCGACCTGGACGAAGCCGGGCTGCGCGCGGCGGCGCGCGGCCTCACCCTCTATCCGGCGCGCATACCGGTTACGGTGGCGGGCGATCTCTCCTTGCAGGAGGTGGCGGCACGCACCGTGGACGCCGCCATCGCGCGGTTCGAGCGGATTGACATACTGGTCAACAATGCGGGCGGCGGCGTGATCCGCCCGTTCCTGGAACACACGCCCGAGACCCTGCGCGCCAGCATAGAGCGCAACCTGTGGACCGTGCTGTGGGCCACCTGGCTCACCCTGCCGCACATGCAGGCGCAGGGCTATGGCCGCATCATCAACATGGGGGCGGATTCAGTGCGCAACGGCCTGTGGGAGCATGCCGCCTACAATGCCGCCAAGGGCGGGGTGCACGGGCTCACCTCCGGGCTGGCGCGTGAGTTCGCGGGCGGGGGCATCACCGTCAACACCGTGGCGCCGCCGGCGGTTAACACGCCGCAACTGGCCGAATACATGGCCCGCGCGCCGGAGATGGCGGCGCGGTTCATCAGTGTCATCCCCATGGGCCGCGCCGCGGAAATGAGCGAGGTCGCCTCCATGGTCAGCTATCTGGCCTCGCCCGAGGCCCGCTTTGTGACAGGACAGGTCATCAGCGTTAATGGCGGCAGCACAATGCTTTGAGGGAGAATTCGCAGGTGAGGAAATTCGCTGCCTTCGCGGCCGCCGAGCTGGCGCCGGGCGAGATGAGAAAACTGGCGCTGCCCGATGAGCGGGCGATTGCGATTTATAACGTGGCTGGAAAATTCTACGCAACTGACGATCTGTGCACGCATGGGGAGGTCTCGCTCACCGAGGAGGGCGTGTTGAACGGCCATATCATAGAATGCAGCTGGCATTTCGGCAGTTTTGACGTAACCACCGGCAAGGTGATGACCACCCCCTGCAACCGCGACCTGCCGACTTATCCGGTCTGCGAAATCGATGGGGTGCTGCATGTTGAAGCCTGATGCCAGCGCCCCCCCGGCGCGCAAGCGGCGCACCCAAGAGGAGCGCAGCGAAGAGACCAAGACCCGCATTCTGCAGGCCGCCACGCGGCTCATCGTGCGCAAGGGCTACGCCGCGCTGCGCACCGCCGATGCCGCCGAGGAGGCCGGCGTTTCCAAGGGCGCGCTGCAGCATCATTTCGCCTCCAAGGAGGCGCTGGTGATCGCGCTGGTGGAGCACGCCTTCAACGGCCAGATGCGCGCCAGCCAGCAGCGCGCGCAACGGCGCGATGCAACGCATGAGCTGATCGAATCAGTCATAGAAGACGCCAAGGAATTCTTCTTCAGCGACTATTTCCTCGTGGCGGTGAATCTGGTCCTCTCCAGCCAGCCGCCGTCGGAATTGCGCACCGCGGTGCTCTCCATCAGCCAGCGCGCGCGCCTGCCGGTGGAGGCCGCGTGGCGGCGGGCCTTCATCGCGGCGGGCATCCCCGAGGATATCGCAACCGAACTTCTCAGCCTGACTCTGGCGATCGTCCGCGGCTATTCGATCCGCAATCTCTGGGATGACAATACCGGCTGGCAAGACCGCTGCTTCGCCACCTGGGCCGGCATGGTGCGGCTCTATGCGGCGGCACATAAGCGCAATGACCATGCCCCCGGCTAGCCTGGCATCGCTCTGCTATGCGCGCGTGCCGGTGGAGGACGCACCCGCCGCCGCGCGCTTTGGCGAGGAGGTGCTGGGCCTGCGGCGCGCGGCGGCGGCGGATGAGGTCCGCCTGCGCGGCGGCGCGCTGGCCTGGTGCCTGGCGCTCACCGCCGGGGGGCGGCAGAGCCTCGGCCTGGAACTGGCCGATGCCGCGGCACTCACCGAGGCGGCCGCCGCCCTGCCCCGCGCCGGTTTCACATGTTCCTGGGCGGAGCCTGAGTTTTGCGAACAGCGCGGGGTGGCGCGGGCGCTGCTCGCGCATGATGCATCGGGACATTCGCTGGAGCTGGTCACGCGCCCGCGCCTGTGCGCCGGCCGCTTCTTTCCGCCGCATGATAGCGGCATCACCGGCCTGCACACCATCGGCCTGCGCAGCACGGATATCGGGCGTGACACCGCGTTATGGACCGGCATCCTCG
>JAKBAQ010000083.1 GCA_021808985.1 Pseudomonadota bacterium | reverse complement strand
CCCAGCAGCGGGCGCAGCAGCAGCACCTGCCCGCGCGCCACCCAGGCGGCCATTCCCTCCGCCCCGCCCGGGCCACGGCGCGCGCGCATGGCCACGGTTTCAGCCTGGTCCGCCGCATGGTGCCCCAGCAACAGGTGCAACCGCCCCGCCGCCATCGCGGCATCCGCCAGCGCCGCATAGCGCGCGGCACGGGCCCGCTCCTGCATTCCAGCCCCCGCCAGCCCTGAGAGCACAATGATCTTGCAGGAAATCCCCAGCTCACCCAGCCGCGCGGCGGTCAGCCCCGCCTCCGCGCCAGACTCCGCGCGCAAACCATGATCCACGATCAACCCAAGCACGCTGCCCCGGTTCCGCGCCGCCCATTCATGGGCCAGCAAGGCCAGCGCGGTGCTGTCCGCCCCGCCCGAAACCGCTACAGCCAGGCGCGGCGCCGCGCCAAACGGCCCCAGCCGGTCCATCGCGGCGGCAAATGCCCGCGCCAGCGCGGCGCTGGCATCCTCACCCGGCGTTAGGAGCAATGCGCCCGGTAGCTGAGCGCGTTGATCTTATCCTTCATCCCCGCGGGCGGCGTCGGAAACTGGCTGTTCAACGAGGCCAGCGTGTCGCAAGCCGCCGCATCCTGCTTGATATCCGCAAGCGAGCTGGCAAGCCCGAGCAGCGATTGCGGCGCCCATGTCCCCGAGCGGTTGAAGTTATAGGTATTGTCATAGGCGATGGCGGCATCCTGCGGCCTGCCCTCGGCGGCGAGAGACTGCGCCAGCAGATACTGCGCCCGGTAGGCTTGCGGGCTGCTCTTCGCATTGGTCAAAATGGCGTTCGCCGCCGCCTTGGCGCTGGCATAGTCATGCCTGTCATAGGCCGCCAGCCCATCATGCAGAATCGTCGAAGGCGAGCCGGAAACCGTGGCGGCGGCGGCCTGTGTCGGGGCCACCTGCGCCGGCGCCGGCGCGGCGCTGCTCTGCGGCGCGGCTCCAGTCCCGCTCCCGCTCCCCGCTGCAGCCGCCGGCGCGGCGCCCGGCGTGGGGCCGTTGGCCATCTGGAATTTCAGATCGCCAATTTCCTTCTCGGTCGCGGCATGCTGCGTATCCACCTGGTTTTGCAGCGTATCCACCCTACCGCTCAGCTGCTGCACCTGGCTCTGCAATTCATTCACCTGGTTGAGCAGCGAAGCCACGATCCCCCCGCTCGGCCCGCCAGTATTGGCCGATGGCTGCGGCGCCGGGGCTGAAGCGCCGCCCAGCACGGAACCACCATTATTGCCGCCCCCGCTTGCCTGCAGCTGCTGCACCTGGCTCTGCAACTGCAAAATCTGGTTCTCCAGGGCAATCCCCTCCTGGCTTTGCACCAGCGGCTGCCCCTGCGCCGCGCCAAACGGCAGCATCGAGGCAAATACGGTCAGGGCGATCAGATGTTTACGCATATCCACGGATAATCCTGAATTATGGCTTTCCTGGGTCTGATATAGCCGCACGGCCGCAAAAACAACACCGCCTAAAACAAAACCGGCGGCGCCTCAACAAAGAGACGCCGCCGGCCATCAATTTCTCAGTCCTCCCCGCACTAGGCCGGGAAGAGCTTGAAATTACTTGCAGTTCTGCGGGTTGAAGCCCTGAACCGAGGTAATCGCGTTACGGTTCTGCTGGTAGGAGGCTTCGTCATTGCCAGCGGCAACCGGGCAGTCCTTGCCGTAGGAGATGGTGGTGATGCGCGAAGCGGCGACACCCTGGGCAACCAGGTAGTCACGCGCGGCGTTCGCGCGGCGCTGGCCCAGCGCCAGGTTGTAGGTTTCCGTGCCGCGCTCGTCGGCGTTACCGGCAACCAGAACGTTGACGCTCGGGTACTTGGCGAGCCAGGCGGCCTGACGGCCCAGCGTGGCATCGGAATCGCTGCTCAGGCTGGACTTGTCGAACGCGTAGAACACGCGGTCACCAACATTGGCGACCAGGTCCTGCTCGCTGCCCGGAACGGCGCCCGTGGAGGCCATACCAGCACCGGTGCCGGTGTTGGAGGCGGTGGGGTTGGAAGAGCAGGCTGCCAGCAGGGCAAGGCCGGCGAAAGCGCCCAATGCTTTGAATTTCATATTAAAAAACCGATCCCTGTCCGTGAAGTGTGCAAAAGAATCTTGGTTGCGAAATCCCTATGATTACGCATCCCAAGCGGCCATACTCTGCCCTGAGGTGAGGGGTCAAGCACTATAGTTATGCATTTTGCGCGTCCGTGGCCCGATTACGCAAATAGAGATAGTTTATTTTGCGGATGTGGAGAATTTGTGACACCAGCGCCCCATCACCCCATCCCGGCGCTTGACTTTTGGACGCCAAAAATGTCTGCCCTGGGCCGGATGCATCAGGTGGACCAAATGCCGGAAAACGATCTTACTCTGCTACAGACCCAGGCTGAATCACGCATCGCCGCGGCTGACAGCGACACGCTGGAAGAGCTGCGCGTGGCGCTGCTCGGCAAAAACGGCACCCTCACCGCAGCGCTCAAGGCGCTTGGCGCCATGCCCCCGGAGGAACGAAAATCTCGAGGCGCGGAGCTTAACATTGTCAAAACCGCGCTCACCCAGGCGCTGGCCGCCCGCCGCGCGGTGCTCGACGCGGCGGCCCTGGAAGCCCGCCTCGCGGCCGAGCGGATCGACGTGACGGCGCCCGTCCGCCCCGAAGCCGCGGGGGCCATCCACCCCATCAGCCGCACCACCGAGGAAATCGCCGCCATCTTCAGCGCCATGGGTTTTTCCATCAAGGACGGCCCGGACATCGAAACCGACTGGAACAATTTCAGCGCGCTCAACATCGCCGCCCACCACCCCGCCCGCGCGATGATGGACACCTTCTACCTCCAAGGCGGCGAGGTGCTGCGCACGCATACCTCCCCCGTGCAAATCCGCACCATGCTGGAATGGGCCAAAACCCATTCCGCCGAAACCCCGGCGAAGCCGATTCGCATCATCGTCCCTGGCCGCACCTTCCGCGCCGACCATGACGCCACCCACTCCCCGATGTTCCACCAGACAGAAGGCCTGGTCATCGGGCGCGGCATCACCCTGGCTCACCTCAAAGGCTGCCTGATCGACTTCCTGCGCGCCTTTTTTGACAATTCGGCCCTGCCGGTGCGCCTGCGCGCCAGCTATTTCCCCTTCACCGAGCCCTCCATGGAGGTCGATATCGGCTGGAACCGCAAAACCGGCGAAATCGGCGGCGGCACGGACTGGCTGGAAATCGGCGGCTCAGGCATGGTCCACCCCAACGTGCTGGCCAATTGCGGCATCGACCCGCGCGAATTTCAAGGCTTCGCCTTTGGTGTCGGCATTGAGCGTCTGACCATGCTCAAGCACGGCATCGCCGATCTGCGCCTGTTCTACGAAAGCGATGTGCGCTGGCTGCGCCATTACGGCTTCGCCGCGCTTAGCCCCGCCATGCTGCACGAAGGAATCTGAGCCATGAAATTCACGCTGTCATGGTTGAAAACCTGGCTCGAAACCGACGCCCCGCTGGATGACATCCTCACCACCCTCTCGGCCATCGGCCTGGAGGTGGAGGGGGTGGAAAACCGGGCCGATACACTCGCCCCTTTCGTTATCGCACAAGTCATCGAGGCCCTGCCCCACCCCAACGCCGACCGTCTGCGCGCCTGCCGCGTCGATGTGGGCGACGGCACGGAGCGCTCCGTGGTCTGCGGCGCGCCCAACGCGCGCACCGGGCTGCGCGTGGTCTTCGCCCCGCCGGGCGCCTTCATCCCCGGCTCGGGCATCACGCTGAAAATCGGTGAGATCCGCGGCGTGAAATCCGAGGGCATGCTCACCAGCTTCAGCGAGCTGGGGCTGGAGGGCGAGGCCGATGGCATCATCGAGCTGCCCGCCGATGCGCCGGTTGGCGCCAGCTACGCCAAATGGGCCGGGCTGGACGAGCCGGTGATCGAAATCGCCGTCACCCCCAACCGTGGCGACGCGCTGAGCGTACGCGGCGTGGCGCGTGACCTCGCCGCCGCCGGGCTCGGCGTGCTCAAGCCCTTCGCCCCCGCGCCCATCGCCGGGTCCGGCGCCAGCGCCACCCTCTGGCGCAACGCCTTCCCCGAGGCCTGCCCCTGGGTGCTGGGCCGCACCATCAGCGGCGTGAAAAATGGCGAAAGCCCGGACTGGCTGAAGCAGCGCCTGGAATCAGTCGGCCTGCGCCCGATCAACACCCTGGTCGACATCACCAACTTCTTCACCCACGATCTCGGCCGCCCGCTCCATGTGTTCGACACCGCCAAAATCTCCGGCGGCTTCCTGGAAATGCGGCGCGGCAACGGCGAAAGCTTCACCGGCCTGCACGGCAAGGAAGTAAAGGCCAGCCCCGATGATTGCATCATCGCCGATGCCGCCGGCGCGCAATCGCTGGCGGGCATCGTCGGCGGCGAGGCCACCGGCTGCGACGAGGCCACCACCAGCGTCTTCATCGAATGCGCCTTGTTCGACCGTGTGAAAATCGCCCAGACCGGCCAGCGCACCGGCATCTTCTCCGATGCGCGGCAGCGTTTTGAGCGCGGGATCGACTCTCAACTCATGCCCCAGGCGCTGGATGCCGCAACCGCCATGGTCCTCGCCCTCTGCGGCGGCGCGGCCAGCGAAATTTCCGAAGCCGGCGCCCGGCCGGACTGGTCACGCACGGCAAAACTGCGCTTTGAGCGCATCAGCGGCTTCGGCGGCTCCGACATCACCCCCGACGAAGCCGTCGCCTCGCTGGAGCGCCTCGGCTTTGGCGTGCGCGCGCGCGATGCCGCCAGCGTCACCCTCGCCGTGCCAAGCTGGCGCAACGATGTGGCTCAACCCCCCGCGCTGGATCAGGCGGATGTCCCCGGCGCCGCGCAGGCCGCCATCGGCGCCGCCGAAATCGAGCCGGAAGTCGATCTCATCGAGGAAGTGCTGCGCCTGAAGGGCATGGATGCCATCGTCCCGGTCTCCCTGCCCGTGGAGGGCGTCATCCAGGCGCCGATCCTCACCCCCAAACAGGCCCGCACCGCTTTGGCGCGCCGCGTGCTGGCATCGCGCGGCCTGCTGGAGGCCGTCACCTTCAGCTTCCTTGACCATGAAACCGCCGCCCTGTTCGGCGGCGCGCCCGAGAGCCTGCGTCTGGCCAACCCCATCGCGGCCGATCTCGACCAGATGCGCCCAACCGCGCTCGCCACCCTCGCCCTGGCCGCCTCGCGCAACGCCGCGCGCGGCTTTGGCGATCTCGGCCTGTTCGAAATCGGCCCGGCCTATGCCGCTGACACCTCCCAGGCGCTGGTGGCCGCCGGCCTGCGCGTGGGTGAAACCCCGCTCTCCGCCCTAACCCCCGCCCGCAAGTTTGACGCGCTGGACGCCAAGGCCGACGCTATCGCCGTGCTGAGCGCCCTCGGCGCGCCGATGGATGGCCTCACCACCACCCCCGGCGGCGCCAGCTTCTACCATCCCGGCCAGTGCGGCACGCTGCGCCAGGGGCCCAAAACCATCCTCGCCGCCTTCGGCACGCTGCACCCGGCCATATGCGCCAGGCTGGACCTGCCGCTGGGCACGGTCGCGTTCGAGATCTTCCTCGACGCCATCGCCGAGCCCAAGCGCCGCAAGAAAGCCGCCCCCTCCCTGCCGGCCTTCCAGCCCATCCGCCGAGATTTCGCCTTCCTCGTGAGCGCCGAAACCCCGTCCGAAACCCTGCTGCGCGCGGCCCGGGGGGCTGAGCGCAACCTCATCACCAACGTCACCCTGTTTGACCGTTACCAGGGCAAGGGCGTACCGGAGGGCCAGGTCTCGCTGGCCATCGCGGTCACCATCCAGCCTGTGGAGAAGAGTTTCTCGGAGACCGAGCTGGACGCGATCTCGGCAAAAATCGTCGCCGAGGTGGGCAAGAAAACCGGCGCCGCGCTGCGGGGTTAACCTCCGCCGCGCCGCAGCGCATAAACCCGCAACGCCGAGGCCAGCGGTCGCGCTGGCTCGCGCGCCGCGTCAATGCGCGTCACCAGCGCCGCCAGGCTCAGCTCCTCCGCCGCCGCCAACGCCGCCAGCGCCGCCCAGAATTCCGGCTCCAGCGCGATGCTGGTGCGGTGGCCCGAGAGGCTAAGACTTCTTTTTTCGAGCATTTTCCAGGGCATTCACCACCGTATACAGCAGCGCCGGCAAAAACACCGAGGTTGCGATGAGCACCGCCAGCAGGCTGATGAGCAGCAGCACCCCCATGCTCGCCGTGCCCCTGTCATGCGAGGCCGCCAACGTGCCAAACGCGGTCCCGGTCGTCAGCGCCGAGAACAGCACCGCGTGCGCCGTCGCCGAGGAGAGGAATTTGCGTATCCCCATGCGGAAATTCATCACGAAATACACGTTGAACGACACGCCCACCCCCAGCAGCAGCGGCAGCGCGATGATATTGGCGTAGTTGATCGACAGGCCGATGATTTTGGCGAACAGCGCCGTCAGCAGAACCGACATGCCCAGCGTCGCCAGCACCAGCAGCGGGCCGCGCAGATTGCGGAACACCAGCAGCAATATGGCCGTGATGGCGAGAAAAGCGAGCAGCGCCGCCTCGCGGAAGGAGTTCAGAATCGTCTGCGCGGTGGCGATGGTGGAAATCGCCGGCCCGCCGGCATCGGGCGCAATCGCCAGCACGGCCTTGGCAAACTGGCGCAGCCCGGCTGTCGTCTGCGCCGCGGCGGAGGGCAGCGCCTCCACCCGCACCTGCCCATCGGGCAGGAACCAGTCCGCCGCCACCGCCTCCGGCAGGCTCGCCCGCGTAATCGGCGCGGCGTTCAGGCTGGCCGCCAGCTGCGAGAGTTCCGCCGGCAAAAACCGCGTGAGCGCGGCGTTCATCGCCAGCAGCTGCGCATCGGTGCAGCCCTCCAGCTTCACCATCACCGCCGCCAAGCCCAGCAACGGCGAGTCCTTGGGCAGCTGCGGCGCCACCGCCGCAATCGCCTGTTGCGTCTTCACCAGCGCGGCGCGGATGTCGGCCGCGCTCACCGGCGTGGCGGGCGGCGTGGCGGCGGCCAGCAGCGTGGGCGCCAGAATGCCGCGCGCCTGCGCCAGCATGGCCAGCTTCTGCGCTTGGCCATCGGGCACGAAGGTGGCGCCGGAAATCACGCCGGAAACCTGCGGCAGCGCCGCCAGCTTCGCGCTCAGCACCCGCGCGGCGGCCAGATTCGGCACCAGCGCATCGGCATAAAACGGGTTGGTCGCCGGGTTAGAGAGCAGCTTGCTCAGCGTGCGCATGCTCTCGGTGTTCGGGTCCTTGGTGTCCAGCGGGTTGGCGTCAAACCCTATGGTCGCGGCGGCCCCCGCGCCGGCCACCGCCAGCAGCGCGAAGGCCACCAGCACGCCGCGGCGGTATTTTTGCAAAAACCCATCCGCCCGCTCGCCATAAGGCAGCCCGAGCGACATCTTGTTCGTCCGCGGCGAAAACACCCGCAGCAGCGCCGGCAAAAACGTGATGGTGCACAACAGGGCGATCAGCATTCCCGCCCCGGCGATCACCCCAAGCTCCGCCACACCGATGAACGAGGTGGGGGCAAAGGCGAAAAACCCGCACGATGTCGCCACCGCCGCCAGCGCGATCTGCCCGCCCGCCTCGCGCGCGGTGCGCGGAATCGCATCGGAAAGCTCACTCGAGGCAAGATGCACATCGCGCAGCCGCACGCAGAACTGAATGGCGAAATCCACCGCCAGGCCGATGAACAATATCGCGAACGCAACCGAGATGAGATTGAGCACGCCGATGAAAATCGCCGCGAAGCTGATGGTCAGCGCCAGCCCCAGCACCAGGGTCAGCAATATCGGCACGATCAGCCGCCACGAGCGCACGGCCAGAAACAACCACAGCCCGATCAGCAGCACGCTGATAATCCCGCCCGTCACCAGCCCATGCGTCAGCGAGGCGAACTGCTCATCCGAGAGCGGAATCTGCCCCGTATAATCCACCGTGGCGCGCCCGGCGCGCACATCGGGCAGGCTCGCGGCAATGCGCATCAGCGCCGCCGTGGCCACCCCGCCCGGCTGCAGCGTGCCCTGGTTGAGCACCGGATGCGCCAGCACGAACTCGCCATCCCCGTCACCAACCTTGCCCCCGATGAGCGACTGCCAAGAGAGCGGCACCGGCTTGCCCGCCGCCGCCGCCGCCAAATTGCCCTGCACCTGCTTCAGCGCGCCGTCATAAGGGGTCAGATTCGCCCCCGCCTGCACGCCCTGGGCGATCAGCGCCAGCCCGTTCAGCAGCCCGCGCGCCGAGGGGTCAGCCGCCAGCTGGCCCAAAAAGGGCTGCGCCGCGACAATGCTGGTGAGCAATGTGGCCAGCTTGTCCGGCGGCAGCAGCAGCAGCCCCTCGCGGCTGTAAAACGCCTCTCCCGCCGGATAGCTGGAGTCGATGAAATCCTTCTTATCCGCCACCAGCGCGGCATTCAGCGCCGCGGCGGTCTCGCGCGCCTCCTCGGGCGTGGCCGCGCGCACCACGGCGACGATCAAGCGGTCGAACTGCGGAAAATTCCGGCTCTCGCGAATCGCCGCCTGCCGCCAGGGCAGCGAGCGTGCGAACAAATCGTCAGTATTGGTATCGATGCGCAGATTCCGCGCCGCATAGCTCATCCCCGCCACGCCCAGCAGCACCGAAACAATGATGGTGAACCATGCGCGCCGCCGCGCGGCGCTCACAATCACGACAATCGGGCGCACTGTCTGCTCCTTTCGAATCCGCCGCCGTCTAGAACCCCAGCCCGGCCATCACCAGGCGGCCATAAACGTCCGAGAGCACGAATTGCAGCGCCTGCAACAGCAAAATGGCAATCACCGGCGAAATATCGACATTGCCGAACAGCGGCATGTGGCGGCGAATGGGGTTGAGCACCGGATCGGTCACCCGTTCGAGAAAATCCGCGACCGCGCCAACAAACTGGCTGCGATGGTTCACCACGCCGAACGACAGCAGCATACTCATTACCGCGGCGGCGATGATGGCCAGGACCATCAGGTGGATCAGCTCGCCAGCCAGCCAGAAGATCGCGAACAGCATGTTTGGTCCCCAATGAATTGCACGCGCGCATGAGTACCGGTGCCTGATGGCGCTGACAATGGCATCCGCTTTTCCCCTCGCCGCCGCCCCATGGCAGTTGACTTGCGCGCCCGAATGCGCGATGCCGCCCCCGGATGGACCCGGTTCACACTTATGGTCACGGGGCTGTAGCTCAGTTGGTAGAGCGCGTCGTTCGCAATGACGAGGTCAGGGGTTCGATTCCCCTCAGCTCCACCATGAACCCCACCCCCCTCACGCTCGCGGCCGATATCCGCCGCCACCGGCAGGCGCCAACCCCATGAGCGACCCCACCAGAGACTCCGCCTTCCTCCTGCTGCAAGCGGTGCTGACCAAAAACACCTCGTTGGACGCGGCGCTTGATGCGCTGCCGCCGCTGGATTCGCGTGACCGCGCCGCCGCCCACCGCCTGGCCGCCAGCGTGCTGCGCCATTCCGGCACGCTGGATGCGGTGCTGGAGCCCTTCCTGCTGCGCCAGCCGCCGCAGCCGGTGCGTCACATCCTCTGGCTCGGCGCCGCCGCCTTCCTGCTGCTCGGCGCCCCCGCGCACGCGGCGGTGGGCACGGCGGTTGATCTCGCGCGCACCAAAAAACTGGCGCCCTTCGCCGGGCTGGTGAACGCGGTGCTGCGCAAGGTGGTGGCCGCCGGGCCAGCGGCTTTGGAGGGGCTGGACATGCCCCGTCTCGACACCCCCGCCTGGGCCTGGGCCAGCTGGGGTAAAAACGCACGGGCCATCGCCACCGCCCACGCGGCCGAGGCGCCGCTGGATGTTTCCGCCAAACCGGATTTCTCGCTGGCAGGCGGCACGCCGCTGCCCACCGGCTCGGTGCGCTTCCCCGCCGGCACCAGCGTCCCATCGCTGCCCGGCTTCGCCACCGGCGACATCTGGGTGCAAGACGCCGCCGCCACCCTCCCCGCCAAACTGCTCGCCGCCCAGCCGGGCGAGCGCGTGCTCGACCTCTGCGCCGCCCCCGGCGGCAAAACTGCGCAACTGGCCGCCGCCGGCGCGCTGGTGACAGCCGTGGAGCGCGACCCCGCGCGCATGGGCACGCTCAAAGGCAACCTCGCCCGCCTCGGCCTCACCGTGGACTGCATCCTGGCCGACGCCACCACCTGGCGCCCGGCGGAAAAATTCACCGCCATCCTGCTCGACGCCCCCTGCAGCGCCACCGGCACCATCCGCCGCCACCCAGACCTGCTGCACCTGCGCAAACCGCGCGACATACAATCCCTCACCCAGGCGCAGGACGCCTTGCTCACCGCCGCGGCCCAAATGCTCGCCCCCGGCGGCCGTCTCATCTATGCCGTCTGCTCCCTGCAACCCGAGGAAGGCGAAGCGCGGATCGACTCCGCCTGCGCCCGCCTCGGCCTGCGCCGCGCCCCCTTAAGCCTGCCCGAACTGCCCGAGGCCCTCACCCCGCGGGGCGATGTGCGCACGCATCCCGGCATGTGGCCGCAACATGGCGGGCTGGACGGTTTTTTCATCGCCCGC
>JAKBAQ010000082.1 GCA_021808985.1 Pseudomonadota bacterium | reverse complement strand
GGCGACATAGCCGCGGTCAGCCAGCGGGTTCAGCGTCGGGTCAGGCCGGCCCAGATATTCCTGGTAGGTTATGCCCGCGGTCCAAACCGAACGGTAGGTTCCTGTTACGCCGAAATTGATCGTCCCAGTGCCGTGATTCATGGTTGCGTCAATCTGCGAGCGGCCCAGGAAATTGTACTTGAAACCGATCGGGAGGGAAACCGTGAGATTGGGCAGAACCTCATAATAGGTCGGGGTGAAGACGACGTCGAAGGCCGCGCCGGTGGCGTTGCGGTGCGGTGTCAGCTCGGCGGCGCCAGAGTCAACCGAGAGGACGTGATTCATGGCAACTTCGCCGTCGATCGTCATGCCGCCTGGATCGAGGGGAAGGCCAGGAGAGACATAGATGAAAGAAGCCTGTGCAGCCATGGTGCTGCCCTTGGCATAAAGCGCGCCAGCATTGGCGGGGCCAACGGGGGTTGAGGTGAAGGCCGCGCCGCTGACCAGAGGCATGTTGCGGCGGCCTGAAATTTCACCGGCGACATTGACGGGCCCGACAGTTGTGGACAGAGCCGCGCCGAAGAGCTGAATGTCGCGCGGATAAACCAGATAATAACTGCCAACGGAGTTGCCGGGCTGGCCGGGCTGCGGGCCGGTCAGATACAGGGAGGGCGCCTTGGCGTCGAAACGCTCGGCATAGAGGCCGACGTCATAATTGCCGTAGGTCGCCTGGAGCGAAAGGCCGAATTCACCGTTATTGATCGGCGGACGAATATCCTTGGTGCGGTACAGATACGCATTGGTGCCCGCGATCAGGCGTTGCCCGCCTTTGTCGAGAACGTCAGCGCTCGAGAAATAGGCGCCGACGCCCTGGAACGTATCGGGCTCCCACTCGAACTGATAGAAACCCTGGATCGTATAGGTCATATTCGGCTGATACGTGACGACGGCCTGGCCAACGGGCAGGAATATCTGCTGGGCCTGGGCGTTGGGCAGGCTCTCGGCCTTGATGACGTCAATCGGCGCCTGGCCGGCGGAGATGCCGTTGGTGGCGAAGAACAGGCTCTGGCCCCAAAGCAGCGTTTGACGGCCGACCTTCACGGTGAGGGTCTGCTGATCGTTGCTGCCAAAGGAGGTTGAGCCATAGACGAAAGCGTCGAGCAGGACGGCGTTCTGGCCGTTGATGTTGCGCGTCGCGCTGGTGAAGTGCCGGTTGTTTACCGTTGTGTAGGGATTATAGGTCGCGGGCGAGTTGTTCTGAGTCGTGCCAAGATAGGGGGTATCGAGATAGAACTCACCGCTGACATGGGCGCCGTAATTGCCGTCTTTGATATCAAGCACGGGCAACAGGTCGAACGTGTTGTCAACGATGCCGTGGCGGAAATTGAGGTCGCCGTCATTGCCGTTAACATTGTTGGTGAGAATGGCGGACGGGCTGTTGACACGATACATGGCCGACCATTCAGCCGTTGTGTCGAGGCTGATTTCCGTGCCGCTGGCATTGCTATAGACGCTGAACGCGTGGGCCGGCGCGCCCGACATCAGCAGCCCGCCCAGCAGGGCGGTGCCGCCCAGCAGCATCGGCCGCAGATTTTTGCCGCTGTATGGTTTTGTCATCATTCTTGAACTCCTCGCTTCCCTTGAGTTTTTGCTTTGTCTTACGTTTTTGTTCCACCGCCCCCGGAAGGGCGGAAGCCAAGAGAAACCGGGATTGCCAATACTGTTCCCCGCTTCCCCAATGCCAGGCCGTCACGAAGACGGATTCGTTCGTTATTGTATAAATACTGCCAAACTAAAAATAATATTGCAAGTTGTTTGTATAATAGTTGGCAGTTTTTCTGTACAAGCTATCAAATATCAGAGTCGATTTTGACCATCAGCTTGCCAGTGTGCCCGCCGCCGGGCGCGAACAGGCTGTGGAAGGCGCTCAGCGTGTTCTCAATCCCATCCCGCACGTCAACGTCATAAACCAGCTGGCCTGAGCTGATCCAACCTGACAAAGCGGGGATGGCTTCCGCGGCGCGCGGAAAGTAATCAAGCACCAGGAAGCCTTCGATCGTGGCGCGGCACATGAGGATCTTGGTCAGATCCACGCCCAACGCCCGCTCCTTGGCGTTATATTGTGAAATCAACCCGCACAGCATGACGCGCCCGCGCATGGCAATGTTCGCGATGACCGCATTGCCGATCTCACCGCCGACATTCTCGAAATACATATCGACGCCGCCGCCACCATCAGCACGGCGGGGGGCCAGCTCCGCCAGACGCGTTGCGACATTTTCATTTTTATAGTCAATGGCTTCATCAAATCCAAAACGGGTCTTTATGTACCGGCATTTTTCCGCACCACCGGCAATGCCGATAACGCGGCAGCCCATGATCTTACCGATCTGCCCGACCAGCGAACCCACGGCGCCCGCCGCGGCTGAAACCACCAGCGTTTCACCGGCTTTGGGCTTGGCAACATCCAGCAGGCCAAAATAAGCGGTGAGGCCGGTGGCGCCCAGCACGCTCATCCAGGCGGTGAGCGGCACGCCTTCCTGCGGCGTCACGCGTTCCACCTCACCGGGCGTGAAAAGATGATATTCCGCCCAGCCACCAAGCCCGGCGACCAGATCACCCGGTGCAAAACCCTCTGCCGCGGATGCCTCGACCGTGCCGATGATGCCGCCATACATGGGCCCGCCAAGCGGCACGGGCGGCATGTAGCTCGGCTCGTCCTTCATCCATAGACGGTTGGCAGGATCCAGCGAGAGATAGCCGGTGCGAACCAGCATCTGCCCGGGCGCGGGCACGGGTTTCGGCTTTTCCTCAAAGCGCAGGCACGCATCGACATCATCGCCAACCGGGCGGCGGGTCAGAGTCCATTGTTTATTGGTCGCGGGCATTACAATTCCCCTTGGTCGTCAGGTTTGCGCACTGATCAGCGCATCGACAATAACCGCCCCCTGCCCGTTCGGGCGCACGAGGACCGGATTGATTTCAACATCGCGCAGCGCGGAACCCGCCTGCATCACCATATCGGAGAGCTTCAGCATCACATCGATCAGCGCCTCCTCATCGGCAGGTTTGGCGCCACGAAAGCCGGTGAGCAGCGGGTGAGCCTTCAGCTCGGAGAGCATTTCACAGGCGATATCGCGATTGATGGGCAACAGGCGCAGGGAAATATCCTGGTACAATTCCGTAAGCACCCCGCCGAGGCCAGCGGTCAGCACCGGGCCGAACACCGGATCGCGCGTGACGCCCAGCAGCATGCCAACACCTTCGCTAACCTGCTGCTGAACCGTTACACCTTCGATGCGGGCCTCGGGCCGGGCCTTGCGGGCGGATTCCGTGACGCTCAGGAAAGCCGCGCGTGCTGCCTCGGGTGTTTTCACATCGAGCCGCACGCCGCCGACCTCGGTTTTATGCAGGATATCGGCGCTCAATATCTTGACCGCCACGGGGCAGCCAAGCTCGGCCGCCATGGCGGCGGCTTCATCGGCCGTGGTGGCGATACGCTCCTCAACCACCGGGAGGCCGTAGTTTTTGAGGAATGTTTTGGCGTCGGCTTCGTTCAATGTGTTGTAAGGAACATCAGAGAGTGGGGCGTGCGGCACGGGCAGCCAGGCGGGCTTGTGGGAGCGGGCTGACCAATCAAGATATCCGCCGAGCGCGCGCGCGGTCTGGCCGATTTCCGGCAGCACGGCCACACCGGCCGCTTCCAGCTCGGACACGCGTTCAGCGCCGGTCGGGTCGATCGCCACCAGTAGCTTGTCCGTTCCGGCGGCCGCCGCGATGAGGGCCGGGGCGACCAGATCAAGCAGATAGCCCATGATGTAGAATACGACGCAGTCGAGCGCATCGGTTTCGAGCAAGGCATTCAGCGCGGCGGTGAAAAAGCTAAGGTCGTTGGTCACCTGCCCGGTCAGATCGACCGGGTTGGTCCACATGCCATAACTTGGCAGCAGCGCCGCGAGTTTTTCCTGCACCACTTCGGGGAGCGTGGGAATTTCCAGCCCCGCTTCGGCGAAACGGTCAGAGAGAATGGCGCATCCGGCGCCCGAGACAGAGACGATGCAAGTGCGCCGCCCTCTTGGCCGGCGGCCCGTGCGCCAGAGGCGCGCGAGATCGATGATCTGCCCCGGATCTCCGCCCACCGCCGCGCCCACCTGACGAAGCGCCGCCTTATAGACCAGGGCATTGCCCGCCATTGCCGCCGTATGCGAGGCCGCCGCTTCGGCCGCTTTTTCGGAATCACCCACTTTAAGCAGGAAGAGCGGCTTGGCCTGGGCGCGCATGCGCGTGGCGGTGGCGAGAAAGCGCGGGCCGTCACGCAGCTGTTCAACGTAACCGAGGACGGCCTTTGTTTCAGGATCTTCAGCGAGATATTCAAGATATTCGGAAAATTCAACACAGACTTCATTGCCGGTGTTGGCGAAACATGAATAGTCCAGCCCGGCGCGCGCGCCCATTGCCATGAAGATGGCGGCCATGTTGCCGCTTTGCGCGACAACCCCGACCGGCCCGGCCGGCTGCGGCTTTTCAAAACCTTTCAGGAAGGTAGCAAAAAGCGGCGTGCGGAAATTGGCATGGCCAAGGCAATTTGGCCCTGATATGACCATGCCTGTCGCACGCGCGAATTCAACCACCTCGCGCTGCAGCGCCTCGCCCTGCTCGGTATGCTCCTCGGCAAAACCGGAGGCGAACAAAACCGCGGCCGGTATGCCTTTTTCATGCGCGGCGCGCAGGGTCTGCATGGTCTCGCTCGCGCGGACGGCGAGCACGGCAAGATCCGGCGTGAAGGGAAGCGAGGCAATATCAGGATGGCAGGGGAAGCCCTCGATTTCAGCGTAGCGCGGATTGACGAGGGCCAGACGCTCTTGGCCGAAGCCCAGGCGCAAGGCTGTATTTACCGGAATGCCGCCGGTGCGTTCATAGTTCTGACTCGCCCCTACGATGGCGATCGTCTTGGCATCAAAGAGCGGGCTAAGCTTATGGGACATCGTATTCAAATCAAACCTCAGACCAGCAGGGAGAGCGGCGCTTCAACACGCGCCTTGAAATCAGCCAGGAAGCGCGCGCCAAGCGCTCCGTCGATGGCGCGATGGTCACAGGAGAGTGTGATGGAGAGCACGGTGGCGAAGCTGATGCCGCCATCCTTTGCTTCTCGCGCCTCGCGCCGGGTGGCGCCCACCGCGAGGATGCCACCCTGGGGCGGATTGATGATCGCCTCAAACTGGCGCACGCCGAACATGCCAAGGTTTGAAACCGTGAAGGTTCCGCCTTGTAAATCTTCACTCTGTAAGCCGCGGTCCCGTGCCTTGGCCGCGAGATCTCGTGCCGTGGCAGAGAGCGTCGAGAGGGAAAGATTGGCGGCATCACGGATGACCGGCACAAGCAGACCGCCTTCAATGGAGACGGCGATGCCCAGATCCACCCGGGCGAAGCGGCGGATGCCTTCGGGCGTGAAATGCACATTCATGTTCGGGCAGGCTGTAAGACTTTTTGCTGCCGCGCACAGCAGAAAATCATTAACCGAAAATTTCGGCGTATTGGCAGACGCGTTCACCTCGGCGCGCAGGGCGAGCAGGCGGTCCATCTCCACATCCATCGTGAGGTAGAAATGCGGGATTGTTTGCTTGGCCGCCTGCAATGTGCTGGCGATGGCGCGGCGCATGCCGCTCAGGGGCAGCAATTCATCACGCTGAGCCGCGACGCCGGGCTTGAAGGATGCGGGCGCGGGCACATTGGCGCCGGGTTCGATATCCTCCCAGGTGATGCGGCCCTGGCGGCCAGTGCCGTTAACGCCTGCCAGTGAAAGTCCCAGTTCCGCGGCGCGCTTCAGGGCTCTTGGCGTAGCCTTGGGCGCAACCGCCGCGGCCTGCACATCCGCCTGGCGGATCCGCGTGCCTTCCGGCGCGAGGCTGGCCAGATCAACGCCCAGCTCAGCCGCTGCCCGCTTGGCAAGAGGCGTTGCTTTTGGCGCGGCTGGCGCCGCTTCCGGCGCGGCGACAGGCGCGGGGGCTGATTCAGGCATCGGGGCGCCGGTTTTCTGGGCTATGAAGGCATCAATGCCGGCGGCGTTCGTTCCCGCCGGCGCGACCACGGCCAGCAAGGCCCCAACCGGGTAAACCTCGCCCACCTTACCGACCAGGCGCGCCACCACGCCATCGTCCTCGGCTTCAAGCGTGTTGACGATCTTGGCGGTTTCGATGTCCGCGAATTCGGCGCCCTTGGCCACGGCATCGCCTTCGGCCACGTGCCATGCGGCGAGCTGACCCTCGGTCATTTCCAGCCCCCATTTGGGCATGGTTACGGCAAATATTTCCGACATATCTTCCCTCTCCTAGCGGCTGGCCATGGTGGCGAGCGCCGCCTGGATGATTTTTTCCCTTGACGGAATATAAAGACTCTCAAGAGCGGTCGCGAATGGGACCGGCGTATGCGGCGCGGTGACCTGACGTATCGGCGCTTTGAGAAAGCCAAAGGCGCGCTCAGCGACCATCGCTGCGACATCTGACGCGAGCGAGCAGCGCGGCGGCGATTCATCGACCACCACCAGACGGCCCGTGGCGCGCACGCTCTCCAGAATCAGATCCTCATCCAAGGGCGATGTGGTGCGGGGGTCGATCACGTCACAATGGACACCGAGGGCCGCGAGCTTATCAGCCGCGTCGCGCGCGAAATTCACCATGCGGGCGAAGGCGACGATGGTCACGTCATCACCCTCACGCACGAGGGATGCCTCGCCAAACGGCACCGTGTAGGGCTCATCAGGAACTTCGCAGGATTCGCCATAGAGCATTTTATGCTCCAGGAAGATCACCGGATCATCATCACGGATTGCGGAAATCATCAGCCCCTTGGCGTCATAAGCGTTGGAGGGCGTGACCACCTTGATGCCCGGAATGGCCGTGAAGAGGGGATAAAGTGTCTGCGAATGCTGGGCGGCGGCACCCATGCCAGCGCCCATGGTCATGCGGATGACCACCGGGGCCTTAGCGTTCGGGCCGAACATATAACGGAATTTGGCCGCCTGATTCAAAATCTGATCAAAACAAACACCCACGAAGTCCGCGAACATGATCTCGGCGACCGGACGCAGACCCGCCAGGGCCGCGCCGTTGGCGGCGCCGATGATGGCGGCCTCCGAGATGGGGGTATCGATCACGCGCGCATCACCAAAGCGCGGCAGCAGCCCCTTGGTGAGGCCGAACACGCCGCCCGCGGCCTCACGCTGGCCGGATGTGCCGCCCGCGCCGCCGGAGACATCCTCGCCCAGTACAATCACACTGGAATCGCGCGCCATTTCCTGATGCAGAGCCTCATTGATAGCCTCTCGCATTGTCTTCATCGGCATTGACGATCTCCTCAGTAGCTGGCGTAAACGTTGGTCAGAAGCTCGGCCGGCGCATGTTTGCGCCCGGCTTTCGCAGCCACGACCGAATGCTCAACCAGCGTCCTGATTTGCGTTTCCACCTCATCGAGATCAGCCGTCGTTAGAAGGCCGGCTTCTGTCACGCGCCGGCGGAAGTTCTGCAGGCAGTCATTTTCGGCACGCAGCCGCGCAACCTCGTCTGGCGCGCGGTAGAGCATCGGATCGCCCTCGAAATGTCCATAATAGCGTGTTGTTCGCGCATAAACGGCCGTGGGGCCGCCGCCGTTGCGTGAAACCTCCAATGCCTGGCGCACTGCGTCATGAACCGAGAAAAAATCAAACCCGTCAGCTTCGAACACGGGAATTCCAAAGCCGCGTACACGCTGAATGGGGTCTTTGGCGCCGGTTGAGTAACTGCCGCCCGTGTGCTCGGAATAGCCGTTCATTTCAAACATGAATACTTTCGGCACTTGCAGAACGACCGCGAGATTCATCGCCTCGAACACCGTACCTTGATTGGCCGCGCCGTCACCCGTGAAGGAGGCGGCCACGGAGCCATCGCCGCGCATTTTGCAGGCAATGGCGGCGCCTACCGCAATAGGCTGCCCGCCGCCGACAATGCCGTTGGCGCCGAGCATGCCCTTGGTGACATCGGCAATATGCATGGAGCCGCCCTTGCCGTTGCAAAGCCCGTCGGCGCGGCCATAAATTTCCAGCATCATGGCGGGAACGTCACAGCCCTTGGCAATGCAATGGCCATGGCCACGATGCGTGCTGATGATATAGTCGCGCTCGGTCAGCTGCTCGCACAACCCGACCGCGACCGCTTCCTGGCCTGCGTAAAGATGCAAAAATCCCGGTATTTCGCCTTTGGGATTTTCAATGTGCAGACGCTCCTCGAACTCCCGGATCTTCACCATGCTGCGGAAGGCCTGGAGCAATTGTTCACGGCTCAGTTGCATGGGCGATTACCCCCACCGGCAACGGCCAGATGCTCAATTTTAGCTTTCATTCTATTTGCTCCCTCCCACGCGCCTGTATTTTGTTTTGGCGCAAGCGGCACTGTGATCTACGACCCTTTTTTAATATACAAAAATGCCGTTGTATATATATAAAAATGACCAAGGTTTGTATGGTGATAAAAATTTTGTGCGACATGGAAAGAGAAACAACCCTGGCGGAGTGGCATGAAGCCGCGGCGAGCGGGGATTTGGCCGATGAACAAGGGCTGCAAGTACAAAAGGGGCGCGACCGGATTTATTTGTGCCGGTCGCAGGGGGTTGCACATGCGGTTGAGGATCGCTGCTCACATGGCGAGGCTGTTTTTTCAGAGTCGGGACGGGTTAGGCGCGGCGCGCTGTTATGCCTCGCCCATGGCGCCCGATTCGACCTGGCGAGCGGGCGCTGCCTGGGCGCAATGCGCTGCCCCCAGCTAAGGCGCTGGCACGTGCGGGAGGAAGATGGCGTGATATTTCTCGGCGCGGAATATCCGCCAGGCTGAAAGTTTCAGGCCGCTGGCTTGGCCGCGGCGGCCTGTACCGGCGAAGCGGGGGCTGGTTCGGAGCGCAGGAGGTATTCAGCCAGCACATCGCCCTGGATGGTGGCATGCTGGCGCAGCAACTCATAAGCCAGATCGCCATCTTGACGCTCAAATGCGCCCATCAGCGTGCAATGGTCATGGTAATCCTGCTCGGCTTTTCCGGGGTAGAACAGGTGCGTGCGGAAATAGCCGAGCAGGCGCAGGCCGTAATTGTGAGTTGTATCAAACATATAATTATTGCGCGCGAGGCGCATTATATAGACATGAAAATCGGTATTCATGTCCGCATAGGTTTGGATATCGCCCTTTCCGAGGAGCGACTCCATCTTTTTGTGCATGGCGCGCAGCTCACGCATGTTATCCGGCGTCATGCGCCGCGCCGCGTATTTACCACAAATTCCGGACAATTCAGCCGTGAACTCAAACATTTGCACCATCTCGCGTAGGCCGAGGCTGGGCACGAACGCGCCTTGGCGCGGCCGTTTTTCAAGCAGCCCATCCTGCACCATTTGCAAAACCGCCTCACGCACCGGGGTGCGTGAGACTTCAAGCCGGGTGGCCACGCTTTCCTCATCAACACGTGAACCCGGCAGGAGCTTTGCGCTGGCCATCTCATTTTCGAGTATTTCGCGGACTCGCTGGGCTTGGGTCTTACGGCTCACGGCTTATTATCACTCCTGGATTGGTCACTTGTTGTTCACAATCTGGCTACACCGCGCGCCACCGCTTGTCATCGGTTATTTCATACTCCCTCAAAAAATACACACTCTCTCTATTTTTTCCGGGGTATATATAACTTATGATATAATTCCTGTCCTAAGCCAGGTATTTGTCCAAGGTTCGGGCGAAGTGCCGCACGCGGCTTTCCTGGTAATCGCCCAGCTCCAGTTTCCGGTTCTTGGACGCCTTCATGCCTTCCTGCACGAAGGGGAGATTGAACATGTCCTGATCAAAAATAGACCCAAGCGCGCCAAGCTCGGGCGCATCGGCCCAGACTTCATGCGCATCCAGCATATGCATGGGCACAGAGCGGGGCGGCTTTTCGCCAGCTGGCGCGCGGCTGAGAACCCTCACCTCCATCAGGCAACGCTCCTGGTCCGGCCAGGGGCGCCAGCGATAGACGATATTGAGCGTCCGCCCGCCCCAAGGGGAGAAATTAGGAAAAACATTGTAGGTGAAGAGGTCCACCATCTCGGAGTCGGATATGTCGGAGGAATCATACCCCAGATCCGCGCCGTAAAGCTGGCGGTTATAGTCGGCCATGGCCTGGCGGGCCGTCTGGCCAGGCTTGACGATCACGCGCTCATAGCCCGGCATTTTATCAAGCCCGGTGCGCTCGGCGGCGATATCGGCGATCTGTTGTTCGGTGAGCTTGCCCGCGGGAATGTGGGGCGAGTTGGTGATGTAGGGCGTCAGCGCGACATTCACATGATCGCCATAGAGATTATATTTTGTGTTGGCATCCCCTAGATAGTCCATGAGTTGCGGATGCGTCTCTATCGTGTGCCAGGCCTCCATGAAGGCTTCCGCCGTTGTCTTCCAGTTCGCATCGACGACCTTGGCGACCCAGATGGAGGTCCAGCATTGCTCGAGATGCCAATTCTTGAAATGCTCTGGCAGGGGGGCGAGATATTCCTCGATGCTCGGACCTTCCTCTGCTTCACGAATGAAAATGAAGCCCTGCCAGCGCGCCACCACGGCCTCGGGGAGTTGCATTTTCTCATCGGTCAGGTGTGGAAAATCCCAGCGGCAGGGAATGTCCTTGAGGCTGCCGTCAATCTCCCAGGTGAAGGCATGGAAGGGGCATTTGAAATCGGCCGCGCATCCATC
>JAKBAQ010000081.1 GCA_021808985.1 Pseudomonadota bacterium | reverse complement strand
CGGCGCTGGACAAGAAGCTGCGCGAGGATTTGCAGAGCGAGATAAAGCGGATTCATGCGGAGACGGGGGTGACGATCATCTATGTCACGCATGATCAGGAGGAGGCGCTGCGGCTTTCGGACCGGATCGTGCTGTTCAACCATGGGGGGATTGAGCAGATCGGCACGGGGGAGGATTTGTATCAGCGGCCGGCCAGCGCCTTCGCCGCCGGGTTCATCGGCAATTCCAACTTCATCGATATCGAGCTGCTGGCGCATCGGGGTGATTTGGGGCAGGTGCGCTGCCCGGATGGCTCGACCTTCGCGGGCGTGCCGCTGATGGGCCGCACGCGCACGCAGACGCCGCAGATCATGCTGCGGCCGGAGCATATACGGCTGAGCGCGGCGGCGGAGGGAATTGAGGGGCATGTGACCGATGCGGCGTTTCTGGGCGATGTGATGGCCCATACGGTGCTGACGGGGTGGGGGCAGGAGATCATGGTCCGCACGCCGCGCCGGATGTTCGTGGATGCGCCGGCCGGGGTGGGTGATGCGGTGCGGCTTGGCTTTGCCCCGGCCGATGCGTTTCTGTTCGTGCCGCATTAGAGTTTGTTGAAATTATTAAAAATTTTTGCGGGGTTTGGGGAGCTTTTTGTAAAAAGCTCCCCAAGAGTCTGGCCCTTTTTTGCAAAAAAGGGCCAGGCCCCAAAAAACTTTTGAGAATTATCCTTAATGTTTTTGAAGAGGCTGTTGAAACAGTCTCTGACTCTTCCGTGCAGCGAGCAACATGTCAGGATATCAGATGAACGAAGCAAGGGTGCGTTTTCGTGAGGCGATGTCGCGCCTGGGGGCGGCGGTGAATATCATCACCACCGCGGGGGCGCAGGGCGATACGGGGTTTACCGCCTCGGCGGTTTGCAGCGTGACCGATGACCCGGCCACGGTGCTGGTGTGCATGAACAGGGCCAGCCGGCAGCATGATATTTTCCAGCGGGCCGGGGTGCTGTGCGTGAATGTTCTGGCGCCGGCGGATGAGGAGATGGCGGCGATTTTCGCGGGGCAGCCGGATTTGCCGATGCCGGAGCGCTTCGCGCGGGGCAGCTGGCTGCGGCTTGGCACCGGCGCGCCGGTGCTCCAGAGCGCGGCGGCGGCGCTGGACTGCCGGATCAGCCAGGTGCTGGAGGTGGGGTCGCACAGCGTGATGTTCGGCCTGGTGCAGGAGATTCATCTGGGGGCGGCGACCTCGGGGCTGATTTATCATCGGCGGACGTATCATCGGGTGGTTTCGGGCCAGCCGGCCTGAGCGGGGTGGCCGGCTTTTGGCTTGACATGGCGCGGGGTGCGGGCTTTCTCGACGGAAGAGTGTGAGGAAAGCCAGGAACGACATGACCAGCCAGGACGCCGTGCCCATCCGCCAGGCCGCCACCGTGCTGCTGGTGCGCGACGATCCGTTTGAGGTGCTGATGGTGGAGCGCCACGCGAAGGCGTTTCATGGCTCGGCCATGGTGTTTCCCGGTGGGGTGGTGGAGCGGGCTGATTGGTCCAGCGACTGGCTGCCTTATCTGCAGGGCGGGGAGGGGCTGGATGATGCCGAGCGGGCCGCGCGGGTGGCCGCCTGCCGGGAGATGTTCGAGGAGGCGGCGGTGCTGCTGGCCACAGTTTCAGCCCGCGAGGTTGATCCGGGGCTGGGGTTTTTCGGGATGATCCGCGCCAGCGGGGGCAGGCTGCTTCTGGATGCGCTGACGCCCTTCGCGCACTGGGTGACCCCCGTGGGCGTGCCCAAGCGGTTTGATACGCGCTTCTATATCTGCCGCGCGCCCGAGGGGCATGAGGCGGTGTGCGATGGGGTGGAGACCGTGAGCCTGGAATGGCTGACCCCGGAGGCGGCGGTGGCGCTGCCGCTCTCGGGGCCGCGCATGATCGCGTTTCCCACCCGGCTGAATTTGCAGCGGCTGGCCGAGAGCGCGGACGCGCAAGCGGCGATTGAGGCGGCGCGCGGGCGGCCGGCCTATGTTACCCGGCCGGTGATGCTGCAGACCGAGCAGGGGCCGCGCGTGCGGATTCCGGCCGAGGCGGGTTATGCCGTGACCGAGGGCTTGTCGATCACGCACTGAGGCCGGCCCGTTATGCGGGCTGCCGCGAGAGTTAGTGGGCGACCGGCTGGGCCGTGGCGGACTGGGAGAGCACGTACTGGCAGTCAGCCAGGGAGGGGTAGAAGGTGAAGCTTAAAAAACGGTCGCCGTTGGAGTCGATGATGTGCATCACCACGATTGACGCGCCGTTTGCATCGCTAACCTTGGTCGAGGTTACGGTTTCACCGATGTCCTGATAGGCGACCTCGGTGCCGTGAGGTGTCGCCAGGTAGCCGATACCGTCAGCCGGGGCGACGACCGCCATGTCCAGACATTTGGTGTTGCTGGCGTTTATCTCATACCAGCTGGTGGCGCGGGCCTGGCCCGCCACCGCCGCCAAGAGGCCAGTTATAAGAAGGTAACGAAGCATCCTCACCGCCTTTTTGCAAAACAGGACCGCGCCGGCCCACCCGTTGATAACAATTAGCGGTATTTTTTTATTTTTGGAATGAAAACCTGCATCGGTTACTGACTTGCCCAGATGATGCGGTGCATCCAGAGGATTTCACGGGTGGGGAAGTGCAGATCGGGGTGGGCGGGGTTGAGGCTGCTCAGCTCTATGCGGCTGGCGGTGCGGCGGGTGAGCAGCTTGGCCATGACCGCGCCGGACGCCGTGCGGGCGACCACGCGGTCTCCCACGCGCACGGGGGCGGCGGGGGAGACGATGATGGAATCACCCTCGCGGTAGACCGGCTGCATGGAATCACCGGAGATGGAGAGCGCGTAGGCGTTGGCGTCGGTGGTGCTGGGCAGCTCCACCTCGTCCCATCCGGCGCCGGCGGGGTAGCCGCCATCGTCGAAAAAACCCTCCGCGCCGGCCTGCGCCATGCCGATGAGGGGGATTTTGTTGCGCGCGCGGGGGCGGGACTCGGGCATGGCGCGCGCGCCCATCACCAGGGCGGTGAAATCTTCCAGCTTGACGCCGGTGGAGAGGAAGACCTTGGCCAGACTCTCAGTGGAGGGCCAGCGGGCCCGGCCGTCGCCAGTGCGGCGTTTGGAGAGGTTGAAGCTGGTGGGGTCCAGCCCGGCCTTGCGGGCCAGGCCGGAGGGCGAGAGCCCGTGCTCGGCGGCCATTGTGTCAATCGCGCGCCAGATATCCTCATGCCGCATGTGGAACGTGCCAATGTTGTAACTTCAGGAGCTTATACGGGTTTGTGGGCGAGTTGAAGGGAAAATAGGAATTTTATCCCTTTTTTGCGCGAAAAAATGGGTGTGGAGGCTGTTTGTTCTTGTATTGTTCTTTGAATAGGAATATAAACCTCTTGGTAACACAACCTTAAGTAACGCCCGCAAGGCATTAAAGGAACATCGCCCATGGCTTTCACGCTGCGCAACCTCTCCGTTCTCGCTTATGCCAATGGCTTCACGCTCTGGCACTACAAGGCCGAGACCCTGGCGCCGGCCAGGCAGGCCGGGTTTTTCGCCGATGCGGCGGATTTGATCGCGGCGGGGGATATGGTGATGCTCACCGGCGCGGAGGGCGGCACGATCGCCACCGTGACCGGCTCGGGCCGGCAGATCGCCCTCGCGCCGCTGTGCTAGATTTATGGGGCGGCGGGGTCGCCCTCGAAATGGTCGGCGACCAGGCGGTCAAGCAGGCGGACGCCGTAGGCGGTGGCGCCTTTGGGGGTGGTGGGAAGGTCCTTCGCGGCCCAGGCCATGCCCGCGATATCAAGATGCGCCCAGGGCTTGCCGTTGACGAAGCGCTGCAGGAACTGCGCGGCGGTGATGGAGCCGCCGGCCCGGCCGCCGCCGATGTTCTGCATGTCGGCGATCGCGGATTTGAGGTTTTTGTCGTAGCTTTCGCCGGGGGCGGCGAGGGGCATGCGCCACAATTCCTCGCCGACCGCCTGGCCGGCGGCGATGAGCTTGCCGCTCAGCTCGTCGCTGTTGCTGAACAGGCCGGCATATTCATGGCCGAGGCCGACGATGATGGCGCCGGTGAGGGTTGCGAGGTCGATCATGTATCGGGGGGCGAAGCGCGCTTGCGCGTAGTAGAGGACATCCGCCAGCACGAGCCGGCCCTCGGCGTCCGTGTTGAGAATTTCGATGGTCTGGCCTGAGTAGCTTTTCACCACGTCCCCCGGGCGCACGGCGCTGCCGGAGGGCATGTTCTCAACCAGCCCGACCAGGCCGATCGCGTCCACCCGGGCCTTGCGCCCGGCCAGTGCCGCCATGACCCCGGCGACGGCGCCGGCGCCGGCCATGTCCCATTTCATGTCTTCCATGCCGGCGGCGGGCTTGATGGAGATGCCGCCGGAATCGAAGGTGACGCCCTTGCCGATGAAGGCGATGGGGGCTTTCGGCTTTTTCGGCTTCTTGCCCTCGGCGCCGGTGGCGCCCGAGGCGCCCAGCCATTGCAGCACCACCATGCGCGGCTCGCGCGCGCTGCCCCAGCTGACGCTCAGCATCGAGCCGAAGCCGAGTTTCTCCAGGGCCTTGCGGTCAAACACCTCGATTTTCAGGCCGAGTTTCTTCAGGCCCTCGAGGCGCGTGGCGAATTCCGCCGGGTAGAGCACGTTGGCGGGCTCGGTTACCAGGTCTCGGGTGAGTTCCACGCCCTCGGCCACGGCGGCGAGGGGGGTGTAGGCGGCGCGGGATTTGGCGGGGTCAGCGCCCAGGATGGTGAGCTTGGCGAGCCTGGCCTTTTCGTCATCCTCCAGCGTGGTGCGGTATTTCTCGAACTTATAGGCGCGCAGCCGGGCGCCGAGGGCGAGGTGGGCGGCGAGCGGGGGGGAGAGGTCCTCGGCCAGGAGGAGGGCCTCGCTCTCCCGCGCCAGGGCGGCGGCGAGCGCGCCGCCCAGTTCCTCGGCGCGGCGGGGGGTGAGCGCGCCGGCCTTGCCGGTGCCCAGCAGCAGCACGCGGCGCAGCCCGGCCGTGGGGGCGGGAAGGTTGACCTGGCTGCCTTTTTTGCCGGTGAAGGCGGCGGCGTCGATCGCCCGCTTGAGCGCGCCGGCGCAGGCTTTGTCCAGCGCCAGGGCCTGGCCGCTGAGCGCCGCGCCCTCGGCCAGCGGCACCACCACGACGCCGGTTTTTGGCAACACGGCTTTGGCAAACGCGATATCCAGCATTCCGGCTTCCCCTTTTGTCATGCGATCTGTTGGCGACCATAGCTGTTTTGCGCGGCTTGGCCAGCACCCGCGCTGGGGCTAGATGTGGTGGCATGAATGACCATGACCTGCTGGAGCTTGCCGTTTTACTGACCGCCCGGGCGGCTGAGAGGATTATGGAGATCCGCGCGGCGGGGTTCAGCGTGGATGCGAAGGCGGATGAGACGCCGGTGACGGTGGCGGATATTCAGGCCGAGGCGATTATCGTGCGGGGGTTGCGGGAGGCGGCGGCGCATATCCCCGTGATCGCCGAGGAGGAGATGGCGGCGGGGCGCGGCGGCGCCGTGGCGCGGGAATACTGGCTGGTGGACCCGCTGGATGGGACCCGCGAATTCGCCGCCGGGCGGCGGGAGTTCGCGGTGAATATCGGGCTGATACGCGATGGGGCGCCGGTTTTGGGGGCGGTTGGCTCGCCGGCTTTCGGGGAAATTCATTATGGGCTGGTGGGGCAGGGCGCGTGGCGGCGGCGCGGCGGCGCGGTTGAGCGGATTCATGCCCGGCGACCGCCGCCGCAGGGGCTGACCGTGTTCGCCTCGCGCCATTATGCCGATGATCCGGCGCTGGCGGCGCTGCTGGCGCGTTATGATGTGGCGATGCTCACCAATATCGGCTCGGCGCTGAAGTTTTTGCGGCTGGCGGAGGGGGTGGCGGATTTTTACCCCCGCCTGGGGCGCACCATGGAGTGGGACACCGCCGCGCCGCAGGCGGTGCTGGAAGCCGCGGGGGGGGGTGTGCTCACCGCCGAGGGGACACCGCTGCGCTACGGCAAGCCGGGGTGGGAGAATCCGGTTTTCTATGCCTGGGGATTGCGTTAGGGTGAAACGCCGCGACGGCGGATGAAGGTGGCGGGAGGCGGTTCATCGAGATTCGGGCTGGCGCCGTAATGATGCCATGTTGCGGGTATAGGAAATGACCATCATGAAAAAAATCCTCATCTCCACGGTGCTTTCCCTCGGTTTGACCGGCTGTGTTTATAGCGGCGAAAGCGGCTATGGCGGCAGCGGGTATTATGGCGGCGGCGGGTATGCGCCGCAGCCTGATTATTATCAGTCCGCCCCTGTTTATGCGCCGCCGCCGGGCATTGTGATCGGCGGCGGTGGGTATGAGGGGCATGACCAGAATTATAATGACGGCGGGCGGCCGCCGCCGCCGCCGGGCGGCAACTGGCAGGGGCAGCAGCGGGACCATGGCGGCCCGCCGCCGCCGCCGCCAGGTGGCAACTGGCAGGGCCAGAGGCCGCCGCAGCCGCAGCCGGGCGGCAATTGGCAAGGGCAGAGGCCGCCGCAGCCGCAGCCGCTGCCGGGTGGCAACTGGCAAGGGCAGCAACGGGATAATGGCGGCGCGCCGCCACCACCGCCGCAACCGGGCGGGAACTGGCAGGGGCAGAGACCACCGCAGGCGCCGCAGCCGCGTCCGCCGGGGCCAGGGCCGGGTGACGGGCAGCAGCAGCAGCAGAGCCCGTGGCACTGGCCGAACAATAACGGCCAGAACTAAAGCCGGAGAGGCTTACAAGTCTCTTCAAGAATATTCAGGATAATTCTCAAAAGTTTTTTGGGGTCTGGCCCTTTTTTGCAAAAAAGGGCCAGGATCTTGGGGAGCTTTTTGTAAAAAGCTCCCCAAACCCCGCAAAAACTTTTAATAATTTCAATTTGTTGTAAGGGAGAAGGTTTAAAAAAACTCTTAGAGCATGGATTGCGCGTGTTGCAGGACCTGGGCGCAGATTTTTTGGGTGAGCTGCGCCTTTAGCCCGGTGCCGCCGAGGCTGAAGGAGTTGCCGTTGCCGGTATCGAGCATGCCGTTGCTGCCGGAGGCGTAGCCGCTGTCAGACGCGGAGCCGGTGTATTTGCTGAGCAGCGATTGCCGCACGGAGGATGCCGAGGAGGCGGAGACGCCGCCGAGATAGTTGTTCTGGATGCAATATTGCAGAAGGCCGGCGACGTTTGACGGCGGCGCGGCGCTGAGGGAGGGCATGCCCATGCCCGCGCCCATATTGGCGCCGAGGCCGCTGCTCATGCCGCCCATGTTGGACATGCTGCCCATGCCGGATGCGGCCGGGCCGCTCTGGCCGCCGCCCACGGCGCCCTGCAATACGCTGGAGAGTTGCGCCGATGCCGGCGCGGCCAGGAGGCCGAGCGCGACGAGGGACAGGGAGGCGAAGCCGAATGTGCTGTTCCGCATGATTTTCTCCTCGGGGTTGGTGGCCCCGATGAGCGCGCATCCTGGCCGGATGGTCAAGAGCCGGGGGGCGGTTAGGCCTGATCGGCGTGGGGTTGCCTGGCGACGCGGATGCCTGCGGAAAGGGCCGCGACATCGGCCAGGACGGCCGCGACGTCGTGCTTGCACAGGGTTTCGATGAGGGCGGAGGCGACGATTGCCGCGTCAGCATGGCGGGCGACCACGGCGGCCTGCTCGGGCGTGCGCACGCCGAAGCCGACCGCGATGGGCAGATTGGTGGCGGCGCGGATGCGGGGAATATCGCGCGCCAGATCGGCCGCGGAGGCGGTGCGGGTGCCGGTGATGCCGGTGATGCTGACATAATAGACAAAGCCGGATGAGCCGGCGAGGACCAGGGGGAGCCGTGCGTCAGATGTTGTGGGGGCGATGAGGCGGATGACGTCCAGCTCGTTTTTCGCGGCATCCGGCAGGAGCAAATCCGCTTCCTCGGTCGGCAGGTCGACCACGATCAGCCCGTCGACGCCGGCGGTGGCGGCATCGGCGCAGAAGCGGGCCACGCCGTAGGAGAGGATGGGGTTGAGATAGCCCATCAGCACCAGGGGGGTGTGGGTGTTGCCGGCGCGGAACTCACGCACCAGGCCGAGCACGCCGGCAAGGCTGGCGCCGGCCTCCAGCGCGCGGCGGCCGGCGGCCTGGATGGTGGGGCCATCGGCCATGGGGTCGGTGAAGGGGACGCCGATTTCGATGATGTCAGCCCCGTTTTCAGCCATGCCGCGCAGCAGCGCCAGGGAGGTTTCGCGGTTGGGGTCATAGGCTTCGACGAAGGGGATGAGCGCCGCGCGGCCTGCTTCCCGCAGGGCGGCGAATGTGCCGGCGATACGGCTCATAGCGAGACCCCCAGATGCTGCGCCACGGCGAAGATGTCCTTGTCGCCACGGCCGCAGAGATTCATCAGCACGATTTCATCCTTGTTCATGTTTCCGGCGATTTTGGCGACATGCGCGAGCGCGTGGCTCGGCTCCAGGGCGGGGATGATCCCCTCGGTGCGGGTGCAGAGCTGGAAGGCGGCGAGGGCTTCCTGGTCGGTGATGGCGACATATTCCACGCGGCCGATCTCGTGCAGCCAGCTATGCTCGGGGCCGATGCCCGGATAGTCCAGCCCGGCGGAGATGGAGTGGGCTTCCTGGATCTGCCCGTCCTCGTTTTGCAGCAGGTAGGTGCGGTTGCCGTGCAGCACGCCGGGGCGGCCGCGGCTGAGGCTGGCGGCATGGGCGCCGGAATCGAGCCCGTGCCCGGCGGCTTCAACGCCGATCAGCCGGACGGCGGCATCGTCAAGGAAGGGGTGGAACAGCCCGATGGCGTTGCTGCCGCCGCCGATGGCCGCGATGGCGACGCTTGGCAGGCGGCCCTCGGCCTGCAGCAGCTGGGCCTTGGCCTCGTTGCCGATGACGCATTGAAAGTCTCGCACCATCGCGGGGTAGGGGTGCGGGCCGGCGGCGGTGCCGATGATGTAGAAAGTATCACGCACGTTGGCCACCCAGTCGCGCATCGCGTCGTTCATCGCGTCCTTGAGCGTGCCGGCGCCGGAGCTGACGGGGATGACCTCGGCGCCCAGCAGCTTCATGCGGAATACGTTGGGCTTCTGGCGCTCCACATCCACCGCGCCCATGTAGATGGTGCAGGGCAGGCCGAAGAGCGCGCAGACCGTGGCGGTGGCCACACCGTGCTGGCCGGCGCCGGTTTCAGCGATGATGCGGGTTTTGCCCATCCGCCGGGCGAGCAAAATCTGGCCCAGGCAGTTGTTGATTTTGTGCGCGCCGGTGTGGTTCAGCTCGTCGCGCTTGAAATAGATTTTGGCGCCGCCAAGCTCACGGCTCAGCCGTTCGGCGAACCAGAGGGCGCTGGGGCGGCCGACATAGTGCTTCAGGTAGTAGTCCAGCTCGGTCTGGAAGGTGGGGTCGGCTTTTGCCGAGTCATAGGCGGCTTCCAGTTCCAGGATCAGCGGCATCAGGGTTTCGGCGACGAAGCGCCCGCCGAATTCGCCGAAGCGGCCGCGCCCGTCGGGGCCATTGCGCAAAGAATTGGGGATGATCTCGTTCATGCCCCGCTTTAGCCGAACCAGGCAGCGGGATAAAGGCCGGGGGGCAGAAACAAATCGGCCCTCTCCCTTGCGTGGAAGAGGGCTCCTTAAACCTCAAGCGCCCTGAGGCCGCTCGAAGGCGTCCTTGCCGTTGAAGCGTTGCAGCTTCTCGATATGCATCCAGGTGAATTTCGCGCCGATGCGCTGCACCAGATAGCTGATTTCGGGCTGGCCCTCGGATTTGGAGGCGGCGAGGGGGATTGGCTTCTTGAACATGAAGCGGCTGGCGAAATGGTCGACCAGGAAGGTTTGCTGGCCTTCATTGGGCGGGTAGACCTGCACGCCGCGGTTGGAGATGCCGTTGAGGGTGAAGGGACTGTCCTGCGCGATGGCTTCCAGCGCCTTGCCAAGCTCCTCGGCGCCGAGGTCGGTTTCCAGGAACACGTCAATCCCGACCAGCTCGCGCGTGCTGGGCTCGTTGTGGGCGGTGAGCTCGGGCCAGGTTTTCAGTTCGAGCTTTTTATAGTCGCGCGAGGGCAGGTTGGAGGTGCGGCCGAGATTGGCGATGATTTGGTCCGTATAGGCATGGGTGCCGACGCCGTGGCCGCGGGGCGAGAGATCGCCGGTGAGGTTCTTGCCCTCGGCCAGGGTGATGAAGAGCGCCTGCTCGATGGTTGTGGCGACATCAAACGCGCCGATATGGCGCAGCAGCATGATGGCGGCGCTGAGCAGGGCGGTGGGGTTGGCGAGGCCCTTGCCCGCGATGTCGGGCGCGGAGCCGTGCACGGCCTCGAACATCGCGGCATGGTCGCCCAGGTTGGAGGAGGGGGCGATGCCCAGGCCGCCGACCAGGCCGGCCGCGAGGTCTGAGATGATGTCGCCGTTCATGTTCGAGGTGACGATGACATCGAAGGCCTCGGGCTTGATGACGAGCTGGTGGGCGCAATTATCGATGATGATATGGTCGGATTTGAGGGTGGGGAATTCAGGGGCCACCATTTCGGCGACGCGCTTCATCAGCCCCTCGGTGAGCTTCATGATGTTCGCCTTGGTGGCGGTGGTGACTTTTTTGCGCTCCTCGGCCAGGGCCAGGCCGTAGGCGGCGCGGATGATGCGCTCACAGCCTGGTGCTGTCATCAGCTTGAGGCATTGGGCGACCGTGGTGGTCTGCATATGCTCGATGCCGGCATAGACGTCCTCGACGTTCTCACGCAGGATCACCATGTCGATCCCCCGGCCGGTATAGGGGGTGGTGATCCCCGGCA
>JAKBAQ010000080.1 GCA_021808985.1 Pseudomonadota bacterium | reverse complement strand
GCGAAGCAGACATGGTCGCGGCCGAACGCAAGGCATTCCAGCGCTACCAGGAATATTTCAACGTCCCGAGCGAAATCTGAAACATCGCCCTCTAAAAAAAGGCCAGAATCTTGGGGAGCTTTTTATAAAAAGCTCCCCAAACCCCGCAAAAATTTTTAATAATTTCAATTTGCCAGAAAAAGGGCAGGGGTCTTCGCAAACAACGAACCACCCAAACGCGGCTGGACCATAAACCGCCCAGCCGTATTTCGGTGAATATTGAATGTAGCTTTGATTAGGACAATCCCCGCCATCAGACCTATGAATTTAGTGCCCAATGCTTGAATCGCCGGAAGCTTCACGCTTTTCAGTTGAAAGGTTAGCCGGCTCATCTTTCTTTAAGTGAACCTCTTTTTCGGTTTGCTTCAAAAAACTGCGGGCTAATGTGCCATAAAGGGGCCGGCGGCAAATGAGACGCGAAACTGCAAAGGCTAATATAGACGTCGCCATAACGGGAATCGTCATCTGCTGGCTTGCGGTCATTTCAAGCACGATGACAAAGGCGGTGATGGGCGCCTGAACAACACCCGCGAAATATCCAGCCATCCCAAGGAGCACTATGGCCCGAGCGGGGCTATGTGGAAAAAAATGCGCGAGCCAACTGCCGAGCGATGCGCCAACCGAAAGGGAAGGTGCAAAAATGCCGCCCGGTACGCCACTAAGATATGAGATAACCGTGGCTAGGAATTTCAGCACGAAGAAAACAACCGGCAGGCGAGCATTGCCCTCCACGAGTTGGCTGGCCTGGGCATAGCCTGTCCCGAAGGTTGCGCCTCCAGAGAGCATACCAATAATTGCGAGTGCCAAGCCGCACAATGCGGCAAAGCCTATGGGATGCGCAGCTACCCAGCGTCCAGCATATCCTGGAAAGCCTCGTGAGGCACTGAGCAGGATTTGACTGAACGCGCCGCCAAGAAGCCCTCCAATGCCCCCGCAGAACATAACCGCGGTCCAGCCCACGCCGAGCGGTAAGCTGACTGAAGTGACACCGAAATAGGTATAATTTCCTGACAGTGCCAAGGTGACAATGCCGCCAAGAATGACGGCGGTGAGCACCATGCCACTGGTCCGGGTCTCAAAATCGTGGCTAAGCTCCTCAATGGCGAAGACCACGCCAGCTAGAGGCGTGTTAAAGGCGGCAGCTACGCCCGCCGCGCCGCCCGCCAGCACCAAGGCACGTTGTGTTTCCACCCTTGGTAGTCTTAGCGTCTGCCCCAAAGCATGCATAATAGAAGCGCCCACCTGTACCGTAGGCCCCTCGCGTCCTGTGGACGCACCAGAGGCAAGGCCAAGCAGGGTTAGTAGCACCTTTCCTATGGCGATACGAAGCGAGAGTATTTGATTGATAAGCTTGGCATCGGAAAGCTGCAAGGATGCGATGACCTGCGGAATGCCACTGCCCTGCGCACCGGGGAAAATGGTGCGGGTGAGCTGCACAGAAGCCGCAAGACCCGCCGGGGCAATCAATAATGCCAGCCAATGCCGCCCGTTGGTGGCCCAGTTGAACAGCGATTGTGCCTCATTTGCCGCTCGCGCAAATAAAATGGCAACAAACGAGACCAAAACAGCCCCAGCCCAGAAGGCAATTCGCCGAGCCCAAAGCCTCGGCGAGGTCAAAGGCATGCGTCTCCAAAACCTGAGCGGGCGTTTATTGAGCTTCATGCTCATTGGCAAACACCCCGTTGCATGGTTTGGCAAGGGGGCAGGCCGATTATTCGAGTCAGTTTATAGTCTTCATTCCACCTGGCCGCCGTTTCGTCCTGCCAGCTAGAACAGCCACCACCCCCGCCGCCACGCGCCTCACTCCTCACTCCAGCAGCGCCCCCCGCACGGCGCCAATCTCATCGCCGCCCAGGCCAATCACCTCACGCAAAAACCCCTCCACCGAGCCATGCCGCGCCTCAACGGTGGCGAACATGGACTCGATATAAGCCCGCTCCGCATGCATCATCGGCGCCCACACCGCGGGCTCCACATCCTTCAGCGCATGCGTCTCGAAATCCGTCATCACCAGAGCGAGATTCTGCTCGAAAAAATGCTCGGTGAGCAGATAATCATCAATCACAACCTCACGCGGCACGCCCAGAATATCCAGCAGCAGCGCGGCGGCTATGCCGGTGCGGTCCTTCCCCGCGGCGCAGTGGAACAAGAGCGGCACATCCCCCCTGGCGATGCGCCGGAACAGCTCGGTATACGATTCCGCCTGCTCATAGGCCAGATGTTTGTAAATCTCGACCATCTTCTGCCGCGATGTCTCCGCCGTCGCCCCAGCCGCCGCCAGTGCGGCAACCAGATTCGCCGTGCTGCCCTCATGGTCGCGCGCCCACACCTCATAGCCCGCATCCGTGGCATGGCGCGAGGGCCTGCGCCTGCGCTCCCGGTTGTCGCGCAAATCCACGATCACGCGTATCTTCAACGCCGCGACCAGGTCCAGGTCCTCATCGGTCAGCCGGGCGAGATTGGCCGAGCGATACACCCTGCCCGCGCCAACCCGCCGCCCCTCCACCGTCACATAACCGCCAATATCGCGGAAATTATGCCCCCCCGCGAGATGCAGGATCCGCCGTCCAGCCAGCGAAGAGTTCATTATATCGGTCATGTTGCTTCCATACACATAAGTACCATCCGGTTCGATGCCATGGCCCGGCCCGGCGCGATATGATATTTTTATGGCGTTTTGCCCCATGCCGGGCGCCGGCGGCCACCGCGAAAAGCCGCCCGCGCCCGGCCCAAAAGCTCAGCGCACCTGCGCGCTGCAGCGGTCCAGCACCACCGTATCGCGCTCCACCGCGATGGCGCGGAACCGCAGCCGCTCCGGCTCCTCGAAGAACTCAAGCCGGATCGTCTCTCCCGGCATCACCGGCTTGCTGAAGCGCACGAACATGCCGCCAAAGCGCGCCGGGTCATTGCCGCAATAGCTGGAGAGAATGGCCCGGCAAGCAATGCCGTTGGTGCACAGCCCGTGCAGAATCGGCTGCTCGAACCCCGCCTTGCGCGCAATCGCCGGGTCCGCGTGCAGCGGGTTCCAGTCGCCGCTCAGGCGGTAAATCAAAGCCTGGCGGGGCAGGGTGGGTATCACCACCACCCGGTCTGGCGTCCGCTCCGGCACCGGCTCGGCCGCCGCCGGCGCCGTGCCAAACCCGCCCTCGCCGCCATTGCCGCGCAAAAACAGCGTGGAGCGCACGGTGGCAATCCGCTCGCCATTGGCGGCGTTGAAGAGTTCCTTCTCCTGATGCAGCAGCGCGCCCCGGCCCGGGCCTTTATCCTCAATCCCGGCCACGCTGTATTCCCCCCGCAGCGTTCCGGTCGCCGGCATGGGCCGGTGCATCTTAAACTCCTGCTCCGCATGCAGCAGCTTCACCCAGTCGATGCCATATTCCGGGTTCTGCGCCCAAAACCCCGGATGGCAGAGCACATTCACATAAGACGGCACGCACCGCAGATCGCCCTCATACACAAACGGCAGCTCCGCCTCATCCAGCGGATCGGCGCCATATCCCAGGCCGAGCGCATAGAGAATGGTGTCACGCTTGTCATAGCTCTGCTCAATCGTCCCGAGCTTCATAGTCCTGATTTTTTCGATATCCACGAGAGCGCCTTTCCTGGTTCGTCAAACATGTTGCGTGGGTTTTGCCTGTCGCGGCGGTTAACGCAATGGATGTGGCCGTTTCTGGTTAGCACGCACATTATATGCTGGTTCATAAAACGGCAAGCTCAGCCCCGCGCCAACATGCATTGACCATCCACTCCCCCAGCCCATATTGGCGTCATATTCGCGATCCGCTGGCGGGAAAGAGCTGGAATGAAACAGATTATCGCAGCCGGGCTGCTCACATGCCTGGCTGGTGGCCTTGCCTGCGCGCAAAGCGCGCCACCCCCCGTCGTCGGGGTCATCACCGCCGCTCCTCAGCCGGTCTACGCCCAGCATAGCTATGTCGGGCACATCCAGTCCCCTCATATCGTGAACCTCCAGGCCCGCGTCACCGGCTATCTGGAGTCGCAGAATTTCACCGACGGCCAGGCCGTCCAGCAGGGCCAGCTGCTCTACACCATCGAGCCGCCGCCCTATCAGGCGCAGCTGGCGCAGGCGCAGGCGGCGGTTGCCCAGGCCAAGGCGCAGGCGCACGCCGCCCAGCTCACCCTGCAGCGCGCCCAGGCCCTGCTGCACACCGCCGCCGGCCAGCAATCCACGGTTGATCTTGCCCTGGCGACCTACCTATCCAACCAGGCGGCGGTGCAAAGCGCCGAGGCCCAGCTGCAAACCGCCCAGATCAACCTTGGCTACACCCAAATCCGCGCGCCCTTCTCCGGCGTCATCGGCGCCACCTCGGTCAATGTCGGCAACGTGGTCGGCCCGCAAAGCGGGGTGCTGGCCACCATCGTCGCCGAGGACCCGATGTATGTCGATTTCGCCCTCCCCATGGCCGACGCGCTGAAACTCCGCGCCGCCGCCCCCCGGATGGACGTGCTCCTGCAACTGCCCGACGGCTCCACCTACCCCCAAACCGGCGAGGTTGACTTCATCAACAACCAGGTCACCCAGAATACCGACTCCCTTTCCTGGCGCGCCACCATCCCCAACCCCGCCCACGCCCTCACCGACGGCGAGTTCGTCACCGTCACCCTGCGCGCCAGCCAGCCGCAATCGCGCATCGTCATCCCCCTCGCCGCCATCATTGTCGACCAGCTGGGTGACTACGTGCTCGAGGTCGGCCCGGGCGACATCGTCACGCGCCACAACGTCACGCTGGGGCCGCAGGGCGTCGCCAGCGTGCCCGTCCTCTCCGGCATCGCCCCGGGCGATCGCGTCATCACCGAGGGCATCCAGTCGGTGCATCCCGGCATGAAGGTAAATCCCCAGCCCGCGGCCCAAAACTGATGCTCTCCGCCTTTTTCATTGACCGTCCGCGCTTTGCCATCGTCAACGCGCTCATCATCATCCTGGCCGGCGCCATCGCGCTCACGCGCATCCCGGTGGCGCAGTTCCCCAACATCGTGCCGCCGCAGGTCATGGTCACGGTCAACTACCCCGGCGCCTCGGCCAAGGTGGTGGAGCAAACGGTGGCCGAGCCGCTCGAGGAAGCCCTCAACGGCCTCAACGATGAAATCTACATGTCCTCCACCAGCGCCAATGACGGCAGCTACACCCTCATGGTCAGCTTCCGCGTCGGCTCAGACCCCAACATCGACACGGTGAACGTCACCAACGCGGTGCAGCAGGCCACCTCGCAGCTTCCCGCGCTGGTGCAGCAGGAGGGCATCTCCGTCATCAAGCGCTCCTCCGCCATCCTTGATTATCTGTTCGTCTTCAGCCCCGGCAACAAGCTCAGCCAGCTCCAGGTCTCCAACTACGTCACCCTCAACCTGCTGGACCCATTGGCCCGCGTCCCCGGTGTCGGCCAGGCCTTCCTCTTCGGGCCGCAGAACTACTCCATGCGCGTATACTACAACACAAACCGCCTCACCCAGCTCGGCCTAACCCCGCAGGACATCATAGCCGCGCTCAAGGCGCAAAACGTCCAGGCCCCGGTCGGCACCATCGGCGCCCCGCCCAACGCCGCCGACCAGCAGCTGCAGATGACCGTGGAAACCCAAGGCCGCCTCACCACCGCGGCCCAGTTCGGCGACATCGTGCTGCGCGCCAACCCCGACGGCTCCCTCCTGCGCCTCAAGGACGTCGCCAAGGTCGTGCTCGGCGCCCAGACCCAGACCCGCATCAATAAAATTGACAATAGCGACGGCCAGGCGATCGGCATATTCCTCGCCCCCGGCGCCAACGCCATCGCCACCTCCGCCGCCGTGGCCAAGGAGCTGGCGGTGCTGGAGCAGCATTTCCCGCCCTCCCTGAAGGCTGACATCGTCTTCGACACATCCAGCTTCGTGCGCGAGACCATCCAGGAGGTCGAGCGCACCCTCGCCGCCGCCTTCGTCCTGGTGGTGCTGGTGGTCTTCCTCTTCCTGGGAGACTGGCGCGCCGCCGTCGTGCCCATGGTGGTGCTGCCCATCGCCCTCACGGGCAGCTTCGCCGCCCTGCTGGCCTTCGGCTTTTCCGCCAACACGGTCACGCTGCTGGCCCTGGTGGTCGCCACCGGCATCGTGGTGGACGACGCCATCGTCGTGGTCGAAAATGTCGAGCGTGTGATGACCGAGCGGCCAGACCTCTCCGCCCGCCAGGCCGCCAAGCTCGCCATGAGCCAGATCACCGCCCCCATCATCGCCATCTCCCTGGTCCTGCTCTCGGTGTTCGTGCCCATCGCCTTCATCCCCGGCCTCTCCGGCCTGCTGTTCCAGCAATTCGCCGTCACCGTCAGCGTCGCGATGCTCATTTCCGCCTTCAACGCGCTCACCCTCTCGCCCGCGCTCTGCGTGCTGCTGCTGCGCCCCGGCCACCGGGCGCATGGCGTGCTGGAGCACGTCCTGCGCGGGATTGACCGCGCGCGTGACGGCTACACCAGCATCGTCTCGCGCGGCCTGCGCAAGGCGTGGCTCGCGCTGGCCATCATCGCCGCCTTCGCGCTGGCCGCCGCCGCCATGGCCATGCTCACCCCCGGCGGCTTTCTGCCCAACGAGGACCAGGGCGCCTTCTTCGCGCAGATGACCCTGCCGCCCGGCGCCTCGGTCAACCGCACCGAAACCGCGGCCGACTCCCTGGTTGACCGGCTGGAGAAGCTGCCCCAGGTCAGCCACGTCATGTCGGTCATGGGCTTCTCCATCCTCGATGTCGCCTCGGAATCCAATTCCGCCTTCTTCCTGGTCCGTCTCAAACCCTTCTCCCAGCGCCCCGGCATCGCCAACGACGCCAACAGCGCCATCCGCCACGTCTTCGCCATCGGCAGCCAGCTGCGCGACGCCCGGCTCGTCGCCTTCAACTTCCCGGCCATCTCGGGCCTCTCCATCAATGGCGGCCTGCAATACGAGCTTGAGAACACCGAGGGCGCGTCCCCGGCGCAGATGCAGGCTGTGCTCAACGGCCTGCTCGTCGCCGCCGGGCAGGATAAGCGGCTCGGCAAGGTATTCTCCACCTACAACGCCCAAACCCCCGCCCTGTTCCTGGATATTGACCGCGCGAAGGCCGGCGCCCTCGGCGTGAACATGAGCGACATCTACACCACCCTGCAAGCCACGCTGGGCGGCTATTTCGTCAACCAGTTCAACCTGTATGGCCGGGTCTGGCAGGTCAATATCGAGGGCATCGCCCCCGACCGCGCCACCCCCCAAGCCATCTACCAAAGCTATGTCCGCTCCAGCTCCGGCGCCATGGTGCCGCTGCGCGCCCTGGCCACCACCCGCACCATCCTGGAGCCGCCCATCATCTCGCGTTATGACGACACCGAGGCGATCCCCGTCATCGTCAACCCGGCGCCCGGCGTCTCCTCGGCCGCCGCCATCAAGGCGATGACCGAAATCTCCAACCGCACCCTGCCGCAGGGCTACCGTTTTGAGTGGACCGGCACCGCCTATCTCGAAAACGCCGCCGCCGGACAAACCGGGCCGATTCTCCTGCTCTCCGTGCTGTTCGCCTACCTCTTCCTGGTGGCGCTGTATGAGAGCTGGGTCATCCCGGTGCCCGTCCTGCTCTCGGTCATCGTCGGCGTGTTCGGCGCGCTCTTCGGCATCCTGCTCTGCGGCCTCAACATCAACCTCTACGCCCAGATCGGCATGGTCACCCTCATCGCCATGGCGGCCAAAAACGGCATCCTGATCGTCGAATTCGCCAAGGAGCGCCGCGCCGAGGGCCTGCCCATCCTCGAAGCCGCCGCCCTGGGCGCGCGCATGCGCTTCCGCGCGGTGATGATGACCTCCATCGCCTTCATCGCCGGCCTGTTGCCGCTGGTCATCGCCACCGGCGCCGCCCAGATCAGCCGCCGCTCCCTCGGCACCCCGGTTTTCGCCGGGATGATCGCGGCCTCCCTGGTGGGAATTTTCATCATCCCGCTCCTTTATGCCGTCTTTCAGGGCCTGCGCGAGGCCACCTCAGCCTGGCGCGCGCGCCGCAAAACCCGGCATTGAGGGCCATTTCCTGCGATAATTACGCAATACCCGTCATTTTCGTAATATCATTGCGCAAATTGAGGCTCTGGCATGCTTTTTCGCACCGCGCGGCAAAGGTGACAGTGCGCCCAAAAAGTAATAGGTGACGCGCCAGTTTGAGAAGCAAAACAGGGATACCCGTATCATGCGCGTTTATTATGACCAGGATGCCGACGTTAACCTCATCAAGGGCAAGAAGGTCGCCATCGTCGGCTATGGCAGCCAGGGCCACGCCCATGCGCTGAACCTCAAGGATAGCGGCGTGAAGGAACTCGCCGTGGCCCTGCGCCCCGGCTCCGCCGCCATCGCCAAGGCCGAGGGCGCTGGCCTCACCGTCATGGACCCCTCCGCCGCCGCCAAATGGGCCGATGTGGTGATGGTGCTCACCCCCGATGAAGGCCAGGGCGATCTCTACCGCGACCACCTCGCCCCCAACATGCGCCCCGGCACCGCGCTGGCCTTCGCGCACGGCCTCAACATCCACTTCAACCTCATCGAGCCCCGCGCCGACATCGACGTCTTCATGATCGCGCCCAAGGGCCCCGGCCACACCGTGCGTAGCGAATATCAGCGCGGCGGCGGCGTGCCGAGCCTGGTCGCCGTGGCGCAGAACGCCACCGGCAACGCGCTGGACATCGCCCTGTCCTACGCCTCGGCCAATGGCGGCGGCCGCGCCGGCATCATCGAGACCACCTTCAAGGAAGAATGCGAGACCGACCTGTTCGGCGAGCAGGCCGTGCTGTGCGGCGGCGTGGTGGAGCTCATCAAGGCCGGCTTTGAAACCCTGGTCGAAGCCGGCTACGCCCCGGAAATGGCCTATTTTGAATGCCTGCATGAGGTGAAGCTGATCGTCGACCTCATTTTCGAGGGCGGCATCGCCAACATGAACTACTCCATCTCCAACACCGCCGAATATGGTGAATACGTCACCGGCCCGCGCATCATCACGGCCGAGACCAAGAAGGAGATGAAGAAGGTCCTGGAAGACATCCAGCTCGGCCGCTTCACGCGGGACTGGATGCTGGAGAACAAGGTCAGCCAGACCAACTTCAAGGCCATGCGCCGCGCCACCGCTGCCCACCCGATCGAGGAAGTCGGCGGCAAGCTGCGCGCCATGATGCCGTGGATCTCCAAGAACGCCCTGGTCGACAAAGCCAAAAACTGATCCACCTGATCAAACTGGCCGTCGGGGTGCGCGATTTCGCGCACCTCGCCGCCCTCCAGGCCAGCCGCGCCACCGCCGGCCAGCCGCTGCGCTACCAAACCCGCAACCTGCCCAAGCGCGCCGATGAGCTTTGCGCCGGCGGCTCCCTTTATTGGGTGATCGGCGGCATCGTCCAGGCGCGGCAGACAATTCTCGGCGTCGAATCGGCCACCCGTGACGATGGCACGCCCTGCGCCGTCATCCTGCTGGCCCCCGTGCCCGTGCGGGTCGCGGGCTTCGCCAAAAAAGCCTTTCAGGGCTGGCGCTATCTCGAACCCGCCGAGGCCCCGCCCGACCTCGCGGCCAGCAGCGCCGAATCCACCGAAATGCCGGAGGACATGCGCCGCGCGCTCATCGGCCTTGGCCTTCTGTAATCGCATATTTTGACGAACCGGCGGCTCATGCTAGGTCCGCCGCAGTTATATGGAGACCCAGGACATGGCGGTTCACGCCTTTATATTCCCCGGACAAGGTAGCCAGACCGTCGGCATGGGCCGCGACCTGGCGGCCGCTTTCGCCCCCGCGCGCGCGGTTTTCGAGGAAGTCGACGAAGTTCTCAAGCAGAAGCTCTCGAAGCTGATGTTCGAGGGCCCGGTCGAGGAGCTGACCCTCACCGAGAACGCCCAGCCCGCGCTCATGGCCGTCTCCCTCGCGGTGCTGCGGGTGCTCCAGGCCGAGGGCGGCATCAAGCTCAAGGAAAAAGTGGCCCTGGTCGCCGGCCACAGCCTGGGCGAATACAGCGCCCTCGCCACGGTCGAATCCTTCTCCATCGCCGAAACCGCCCGGCTGCTCAAGCTGCGCGGCCAGGCCATGCAGCGCGCCGTGCCGGCGGGGCAGGGGGCCATGGCGGCCCTGCTCGGCGTTGAGCTCGACGCCGCGCGTGAAATCTGCACCGAAGCCGAGGCCGGCCCGCACGGGCGCGAAATCGTCGCCTGCGCCAATGATAATGGCGGCGGCCAGGTCGTCATTTCCGGCCACAAGGGCGCGGTTGAGCGCGCGATCGAAATCGCCAAGACCAAGGGCGTCAAGCGCGCCATGCTGCTGCCCGTCTCCGCGCCGTTCCACTGCGCGCTCATGGCCCCCGCAGCCGATGCCATGGCCGAAGCCTTCGCCAACACCCCGCCGCGCGCGCCGCTGCTCCCGCTGGTCGCCAATGTCAGCGCCGCCAAAGCCACCGACCCCAACCTCATCCGCGACCTTCTGGTCCAGCAGGTCACCGCCACCGTGCGCTGGCGCGAAAGCGTGCAGGCCATGGCCGCCATGGGCGTTGACAGTTTCATCGAGCTTGGCGCCGGCAAGGTCCTGGCCGGGCTGGTCAAACGCATCGCCCCCGAGGCCGCCACCGCCTCCGCCGGTTCCCCGGCTGATATCGAAGCTCTGCTGAAAGTTCTCTGATGTTTGATCTGACAGGAAAAACCGCGCTGGTCACCGGCGCATCGGGCGGCATCGGCGCCGCAATCGCCCGCGCCCTGCACCAGCAGG
>JAKBAQ010000079.1 GCA_021808985.1 Pseudomonadota bacterium | reverse complement strand
CCTGTTCGCGCATCTCCGCCGTGAGCGCGGCAATCTCGGCCCGCATTTTGGCGGCTTCCTGGGCGCTCGCATCCAGTTGGGGCGCAAGTGAAGCCTTCATCTCGGCGCTTGCGGTCCGGAATTGCCTGGCCAGGGATTTAACCTTTGCGTTCAATTCGGTCAGGTCGGTTTTTGCCAACGCCATTTTCGCCTGTAGCGAATTTACATCAGCAGTAATTTTGATTTGCAAATTATGATCGGTCATTCGATACGCCCTTAAAGTTTCGATTATACTTGATATATAGCCGATTTGTTCAAGACAAACAAAACAATACGCTGCCATAATTGGCGAACGGCGTTCGCAAACAATCAGGAAAAAAGACAAAGAAACACGAACGGCGTTCGCAAATCCTACGGCGTGCCTTTTGGATTTCGCCGCAACTCCACCACGTTGGACGTGGGCGCCTTGCCCGCCGCCTGGCGCAACACATACTCGGCCCAGGCGGTCATTGCCCGCTCGCGCTCGGGCAAAAATTCCTGGCGCTGATATACCGCGGCCACCCCCTTGATGGCGCCCTGCACATGGTTCAGCAGCCGGTCGGCCACATGGGGCGCGAAGCCGAGACCGGCAAGCACCGTCACGCCCGTTCGTCGGAAATCGTGCATGGTCCAGGGCACGGATGGCGCGGCGCCCTGGCTGTCACCCGGCGGCGCCTCAGCGCGCTCCTTGGCAATTTCGGCGCGCAGGGCGTCGAGCGCCTGGGTAAAACCCGCAATCGGCACTTTGCCCGTGGTGGTGAACACCAGGCGCGAGCCCTCAAGGCGCGGCACGACGGCCAGAGCTTCGCGCACCGGGGCCGACAGGTGAACGATATGGGCCTTTTTGTTCTTCGCCCGCGCGGCAGGCACCGTCCATATGCGGCCATCCGCGCTCAACTCGGCCCAGCGCATACCCGCAACCTCGCTCTTGCGCTGCAAGGTGAGCAGCAGGACGCGGAAATAAGCCCCCCACGGCTGAACCAGCTGGCCCGCCGCGCGCCATATCTCGCCAATCTCGGCATCGGCCAGAACCCGTTCGCGGCTGCGCTCCTTCACCTCAAGCTCGATGGCCGCAAAGGGGTTTTCCGGAATGAAGCGCCGCCGCACGGCCCAGCCGAACGCCGTGCGCGCATAGGCCCGCACCCTTGACGCCATGACCGGCGAGGTTTTGGCCAAGGTGTCGATGGCCTGTTGGGCCTGGGCCTGGGTGAGCGCCTGCGCCGGATCATGCAGCCGAGGCTCAAGCAACCGGCGGATGGCGCGGGGCGCGTCCTGGCGGTGGCGGTCGCTGGCATCCCGCAGGCCGGTCTCGGCCCAGGCGGTCAGCAGTTTATCGACCGTGAAAGCGTCAGCCTCTTGCGCGCGGCGGCGTTCGGTCTCGGCGGCGCGCAAGGCTTCCTGCATGGCATCACGCTCGGCCACCGGATCACCGCCTTTGGCCAGCTCGCCCAGCGCCACAAGCGCCGCCTGGCGCGCCTCATACACGGTCACCTCCCCATGCTTGCCCAGGGGCAGGCGCTTCGTTCGACCGCCACGGGTGAACTGAAGCAGGAACCGCTTGGCCCCGGTTTCGGTCACGCGGACCGCGAATCCGGTTAACTCCGAGTCGAACACCAGAACATCCCGGCGCCCCGGCGGGCAAGTGAGGGAATCAACCAGGGTTTTCGTAAGCTTTTGGCGCATGGCGGCGAGCATTCCACAACCGGGCCACCGGGCGCCAGGGGCGATTTGCGCGGCCCGGCGGCACACCAAGCTCGGCGCCACGGGGCGCGCGGCGGTTTGGCACACATGCACACCTCTGGCACACCTTTTTTCGGGCAAGGTGTGCCAAGCCAGACCTCGCCCCACAAAACACCAAAGATGTAGTATTTATCTATATGTATAAGTACACATACACATATAAATATACACCAAAAGTGTGCTGGCACACCTGACACACCTTATTTTCACCGTTTTAAGCTCCGGCGCGATTTTCCACCTTCGTTACGGATCGTACCGGACTCTTTCCGGACTCGTCAGTGACGCCATTCACGACATTTTATTGCGCGTTTTTGCATCATACGGCCCCACAAGCCTTTGAAGTATGCGGCTTCTTGCGTCTCACCGCATTTTGCTGCACCCCCGCAAGCTTGCTTCGTAATCAGTAGGCCCCCGGTTCAATCCCGGGTGTCGGCACCATGAATTTTTTACACATCACTGGATGACCGGCGGGCGGCTTTTGCGCCCAGGCGCGCGAAAGCCGTTGTGAAATCAGATCAGGCGGGTGTTTTCTCGGCTGAGGTGATGGCGGCGAGCACCGTGGCGCCGTAGCGTTCCAGCTTGGTTCTGCCCATGCCTGGGATTTCACCCAGGGCTTCGAGTGTGGCTGGGCGTGCCGCGGCGATGGTTGTGAGGGTGGTGTCATGAAAGATGATATAGGCGGGAACGCCTTGCTCACGCGCGAGCCGGGCGCGTTCGGCGCGCAGTGTTTCATACAGGGCGGCGGCGGCGGCATCGAGTGTTTCGATGCCGGTTTTTTTCTTCAGCCCCGTGGCGGATGCGCGCAGGGTGCGCTCGCGCCGCAGATGCACCTGCGCCTGCCCGCGCAGAACCGGCTCGGCCATTGCCGCCATGCGGAGCGCGCCGAAAGCGTCGTGATCCACCTCGATCAGCCCCTTGACGATCAACTGCCGGAAAAGCGAGCTCCAGCCCTTGCGGTCCAGCTCCGTGCCGACGCCGAAGGTCGGCAGCTGGTCGTGGTTGAGGCGTTTGATCTTGTCGGTTTTTACGCCGAGCAGCAGGTCGACGAGGTGGCCGACGCCGAAGGATTGGCCGGTGCGCAGGATCGCGGAGAGGGCCTTGCGCGCGGCGGTTGTGGCGTCCCAGGTTTCGGCCGGTGTCAGGCAGGTGTCGCAATTGCCGCAGGGCTGGGCCAGGGTTTCGCCGAAATGCGCGAGAATGGCCTGACGCCGGCAGGAGGCGGTTTCACAGACGCCGAGCAGCGCGTCGAGCTTGGCCCGCTCTATGCGCTTCACGCCGGGAGGGGCGTTGCTCTGTTCGATCATCTGCCGGCGGAAGACAAGGTCTTGCATGCCGTAGAGCAGGAGGGTCTCGGCGGGCATGCCATCGCGCCCGGCGCGGCCTGTTTCCTGGTAGAAAGCCTCCAGGCTGCCTGGAAGGTCGAGATGTACGACGAAGCGGACGTCGGGCTTGTCGATGCCCATGCCGAAGGCGACGGTGGCGACCAGGATGAGGCCTTCCTCGGCGAGAAACGCATCCTGATGTTTTGAGCGGATCTCGGGGGGCAGTTTGGCGTGGTAGGGTAGCGCGTTGATGCCGGAGGCGCGCAGAAAGGAGGCGGTTTGCTCGACGGTTGCGCGGCTTAAGCAGTAGACGATGCCGCTCTCGCCCGGATGGGCGCGCAAGAACGACAAAAGCTGGCGTTGCGGGGCGGCTTTGGGTGCCACGGTGTAGCGGATGTTTGGCCGGTCAAAGCTGGCGAGAAACAGCTCCGCGTCGTCGAGGCGGAGGCGCTGGCGGATGTCCTCGCGCGATTGCATGTCAGCGGTGGCGGTGAGGGCGATGCGCGGCACGCCGGGGAAGCGCCTGGCCAGCTCGGCGAGTTGGAGATATTCGGGACGAAAATCATGCCCCCACTGGCTGACGCAATGCGCCTCATCGATTGCGAACAGGGCGATCTGGGCGTCGTCGAGCATTTCCAGGAAATCCGGCATCATCAGCCGCTCGGGGGCTACATAGAGCAGGTCGAGCTGGCCGGCTCTGAGGCTGGCGCGCACTTTCGCGCGCTCCGGGGGGGTGAGGCTTGAGTTGAGCGCCGCCGCATTCAGGCCAAGCTGGTGCATGGCCGCGACCTGATTGCGCATCAGCGCGATGAGCGGCGAAATGACGACCCCCACACCCGGGCGGCACAGCGAGGGCAGCTGGTAGCAGAGCGATTTGCCGCCGCCGGTGGGCATCAGCACGATTGCATCGCCCCCGGCGATGACCCGCTCCACCACCGCCGCCTGCCGCCCGCGGAAGCCGGGAAGCCCAAAGACGGTGCGCAATATGGTTTCAGGATGGGGCTGGAGCGTGTTCATGCGCCGTGGTTACAGCCCCTGGCCGCGCCTGGGCAATCGGCGGCGGGGCGGCGCGGCGCGGGCGATGCCGGGGAGCGGGCAAAGATATTGAAATAATGTGTGAAATTACCACGATGCGGGCTTTGGGCGCGTATTGCAATTGCCGGGTATTGGTGGTGCTCTCTGGCGCAAAAGCGTTTTATCGGAGGATTGCGATGCCGGCCAGGGATGACGTTATCCAGACAGCACTTGAGTTGATCGCGGCGTTTGCCAGGAATGACCGGGAGAAATATTTTTCATATTTCACCCCGGATGCCAGCTTTATTTTTTATTCGGTCAGCCGGCTTTTGGAGAGCCGCGCGGCCTATGAGGAAGAATGGGCGGGGTGGATTGAAAACGCTGGGTTCCATGTGGAGGAATGCGTTTCAATGAACCAGAAAGTTAAAATATACGGAGATGTCGCGGTTTTTACGCATGAGACGAGAACGCGCGTTTCCACCAATGATGGTGAGCATGTTTACAATGAGAGGGAAACGATCATCTTTCACAAGATGGAGGGGAAATGGCTCGGTGTGCATGAGCATTTATCCCTGGCTGCCGGCTAGAGCGATATTCACTTGATCTGACCTGGTAATCTGACCTGGGCGATTCAGATAAAGTGAATGAAATGGCTTGATCAGATATAACAGGAGCGCGCCTAAAGTCATCGTCCTCTAATAGGTTGATTTAGAGATTGTTTGAACAGCCTCTTCAAAAACCTTAAGGACAATTCTCAAAAGTTTTTTGGGGTCTGGCCCTTTTTTGCAAAAAAGGGCCAGAATCCTGGGGAGCTTTTTATAAAAAGCTCCCCAAACCCCGCAAAAATTTTAATAATTTCAGTTTTTTATAAGAGAAAACGGTTAAAACGGACTCTAATACATATGCTGGCCGCCATTGATGGAGAGCGTGGAGCCGGTGATGAAATCCGCTTCGTCAGCGGTGACGAAAACCACGCCGCGGGCGATGTCTTCCGCCGTGCCGAGCCGGCCGCGGGGGATTTTGGCGACGATTTTTTCCAGCACGTCAGGCGGGACGGCGCGCACCATGTCAGTATCGACATAGCCGGGGGCGATGGCGTTGGCGGTGATGGAATAGCGCGCGCCTTCCAGCGCCAGGGCCTTGGTGAAGCCGTGGATGCCGGACTTGGCGGCGGCGTAGTTGACCTGGCCGTATTGCCCGGCCTGGCCGTTGATGGAGCCGATGTTGACGATGCGGCCGAACTTGCGGGCCTTCATGCCGTCAAACGCGGCTTTGCAAAGATTGAAGCAGGAGCCGAGATTGGTGTCGATCACCGCGTCCCACATGTCGCGGGTCATTTTGCTGATGACAGTGTCACGCGTGATGCCGGCATTGTTGACCAGAATGTCCAGCGCGCCGTGTTTGGCGACGATCTCGTTCACGGCGTTGACACATTGAGCATAGTCACTGACATCGAAGCGCATGGTCTCGATGCCGGTTTCGGCGGAGAAGGCTTCAGCCGCGGCGGCGTTGCCGGCATAGTTGGCGATAACCGTTCTGCCAGCCTGTTTGAGCGCGACGCTGATGGCAGCCCCGATTCCACGAGTGCCGCCCGTAACCAACGAAATGCGTGCCATGTGTGTTCCCTCCGGTTGCAACGAAAGGCTAGACGATTTCCATTTCCTCGTGAAGGTGTGAAAGGCGGTTGCCGCGCGGGTTGGACCGATAAATATATGTAATGGAATTTGATCTGCCCGCTTGACGAAATGGAAAGCCGTGCCGGGAAGCGCCGGTTTGGCCAGGCCAGGCTTGGCGCGGGTTGCCCGGGGCGGGGATGTTGCGCGCGGCATGGGTGGCCGCATTTGGCGCGGCCACCCATGTTATCGTTTGTTTACATCGCCGCCTGGAAAAGGGCGATGACCTGATCCCGGCTCGCCTTGCGCGGGTTGGTGAGCATGCAGGCGTCCTTCTGGGCGTTATCCGTCATCACCGCGTGGTCCTCGGCTTTCACGCCCAGCTCGGCCAGGCCGGCCGGTATGCCGATGGAGCTGGACAGCTCGCGGATTGCCGCGATGGCGGATTTCGCGGCTTCGATGGTTGTCATGCCGTCGGTGTTCACGCCGAGCAGGCGGGCGATCGTGGCGAAGCGGTCGGTGGCCGCGATCATGTTGAATTCGCAGATATGGGGCAGCAATATCGCGTTGCAGACGCCGTGCGGCAGATTATAGAAGCCGCCGAGCTGATGGGCCATGGCGTGGACATAGCCGAGCGAGGCGTTGTTGAAGGCCATGCCCGCCAGATATTGCGCGTAGCACATGGCGGTGCGGCCTTCGATGTTCTCGCCGTTCGCCACGACCTGGGGCAGCCACTCGCCGATCAGGCGGATGGCTTTTTCGGCGCAGGCGTCGGTGATGGGGGTTGCGGCGGTGGAGACATAGGCTTCCACGGCGTGGGTCAGGGCGTCCATGCCGGTGGCGGCGGTCAGCGGTCCGGGTTTGGCGACCATCAGCCGGGGGTCGTCAATGGCGATGAGGGGCGTGCAGCGCCAGTCGACGATGGCCATCTTCACATGGGTGGCGGAGTTGGTGATGATGCAGAAGCGGGTCATTTCCGCGGCGGTGCCGGCGGTGGTGTTGATGGAGATCAGCGGGGTCATCGGCACTTTGCTCTGGTCGACGCCTTCATAGTCGCGGATGTGGCCGCCGCCGGCGGTGACCAGGCCGATGCCTTTGGCGCAGTCATGCGAGGAGCCGCCGCCGAGGGAGACGATGAGGTCGCACTGGTTGTCCTGGTAGATCTTCACGCCGTCATGCACGTTGATGTCGGTGGGGTTGGGCTCGGCGCCGGGGAAGATGATGGCTTCGATCCCGGCTGCGCGGATGTAGCCGGCGATGGTGTCGGCCAGGCCCATTTTGTGCAGGCCGGCATCGGTGACGATGAGGGCCTTGCGGCCGCCGAGGGATTTGGCGCGGGTTCCGGCCTCCCTGGCGCAGCCAGGGCCGATGAGGGTGACGCAGGGGATGAAGAAGCTGTTCGTTTGGTCGGCAAGCTGCTGATAAGCCATGTTGTTTCCTAAGATATTATTGGTTGGGTGTGGGGCTGCCTTGAGTGGCGGCAACATAGCTAAGCAAGCCCCATGCCATGGCTGGCGCGGTGAGGCGGGACGGCGTTTTTTGGGTAAATCGCGGCGCCGGTGGGGGATTGTGAGGGGGAGGCGCTGTTCCGATTCAGCGCAGCTGATTTCACGCCTGCGGCAAAACGTGACAGGTGTGGACGCGGCGGTGGGGCGGATACTTAAGAGACTTTTTTAAACAGCTTTCTATTACAAAAAATTGAAATTATTAAAAATTTTTGCGGGGTTTGGGGAGCTTTTTATAAAAAGCTCCCCAAGGGTCTGGCCCTTTTTTTTGCAAAAAAGGGCCAGACCCCGAAAAACTTTTGAGAATTATTCTTAATGTTTTTGAAGAGACTGTTAAAACAAGCTCTTAAAACCGCCGGGGTTTGACGGTTTTAGGCCGCGGCGCGAAAGTCAGGTTCGGGGCGGGGTATCGCCGCCGGAGGATGTTGCAACAGGATGAATGTTGGAAACGCGCCATGACGATTAAAAGCTTTACGGACCATGCGGCCAATGAGCGCACGTTTCTGGCCTGGGTGCGGACGGGCATCGCCATCATGGCGTTTGGCTTTTTGGTGGAGCGGTTTGATATTTTCCTGAAAATCGCGGCATCCACCCTGGGGCAGCGGGTGCATCTGGGCGCGGGCCAGGCGTTTGGCAATGTTGCCGGCCTTTGCTTGATTGTTGCCGGCGCCACGCTGATTTTCCTGGCCGGGCTGCGGTTCAAGCAAATAGCGCAGGCCATAGAAAGCCCGCAGATGCAGCCGAGCCCGGGCAGAAAGATGGACCTGACACTGAGCGGGATGCTGGTGATCCTCGGCATCGCGCTGGTGGCTTATCTCACGAATGCGCTGAGCTGATGCGGTGCCGTGCGGCCGGGGGATGAGATAGGCGGTTACATGGCGGGCGCGTTGTTGTATAAACGGGGCTTGCCGGCGGAATGGCTTGGGCTGGGGTCCGCCGCGATAATATCCTTGGAGATTGAGATGCGGTCATTATTCATGGCTTGCTTATTCTTGGTTGCCAGCGTGGCGGGGGCTCAGGCTTGCCATCGTGATTCTGTGAGCACCTCACCCGGCTTGCTGCTGTTTTTGGCCTCGGGGCAGGAATTCAAGGTTTTTCCGACCAGCAACAGGATCGCGCGGGCGTGGCTGCCGCGGGAGGGGGTGCTCGTCTGCCACAAGAGCGGGACCGCGTATGAGATTACCAACCTGGACCGCAAGGGGGAGCGGATTGAGGCTCTTTATATGAATAATTAGCGATCTGGGCTGTGGCCTGGTTGTGGCCGGGCGGGCGCCTGGGGGGTCAGGCTTTGCGGGAATAGGTCACGATCACGGATTCACATTCGGCGATGAGCCTGTGGGCGCGGGCCAGGGCGTCGGCGTGCGCGGCCTCGGCGCTTTGCCCGGGGACCGAGAGTTGCGGCCCTTGCGCGAGGCTCTTGAGCTGCTCCTTGAGGATCGCGCGTATCTTGATCCAGTCTGCTTCCAGGGCTTCGTTCAGATCCATGGCACAAAACCTCACTCTGGTTTGACGGTTGTTGCAGGGGTGCGGCCGTGGCGCGCTGGAGCGCGGCGGCGGCGGAACCGTGGCATCCGCATGGTGCGTGGTTGGTTGCCATATAATCATGAATCGCGCGGCGGCGATACTGGGAAAGATGAGGGCGCGCGGCGCTGGCAGCCTTATGCGCGCGCGGCCTCCGCCAGCCGGGTGGCGGCGGGTCTTTTACCCAGCAGGTGGCAGATTGAGGAGCACAGCGCGGCGCGGTTGAGCGTGTAAAAATGGAAGGACCGGACGCCGTTATTATAAAGTTTCATGCACATCTCGGCGGCGATGGTGGCGGCCACGAGCTGGCGGGTCTCCGGATGGTCGTCCAGCCCTTCGAACAGCCGGTCCATCCAGGGGGGAATCGCCGCGCCGCACTGGGAGGCGAATTTTCTTGTCTGCGCGACATTCGAGACCGGCAGAATGCCGGGGACGAGCTCGACAGTGATGCCGGCGGCGGCGGCACGGTCGCGAAAGCGCAGGAAGGTTTCGGGGGAAAAGAAAAGCTGGGTGATGGCGCGGTCAGCACCGGAGTCGATCTTGGCCTTGAGATTATCGAGGTCGGCTTTGATGCTGGGGGAGTCCGGGTGGCATTCAGGGTAGGCGGCGACCGAGATTTCAAACGGCGCGAGGGCTTTCAGCCCGGCGGTTAGCGCCGTGGCGTTGGCAAAGCCCTCCGGGTGCGGGATGAAGCGCTGGCCGGCCTGTGGCGGGTCGCCGCGCAGGGCGACGATGTGGCGGACGCCCGCCGCCCAGTAGCTTCGCGCGATGTCCAGTATTTCACCTTTGCTGGCGCCGACACAGGTGAGATGCGCCGCTGCTGGCAGCGTGGTCTCATGGGCGATGCGGGTGACCGTGGCGTGGGTGCGCTCGCGCGTGGAGCCGTCGGCGCCGTAGGTCACGGAGACGAAGCGCGGCGCGAGCGGCGCCAGGGTCTGCACGGTGTCCCACAAGACGGTATCCATTTTCTCGGTTTTTGGCGGGAAAAACTCGAACGAGATTTCGATGTCTCCCGCGGTGTCCGCGAAGATGGGGGCGCCTGGCCGGAACGGTGGGAGAGAGTTCATGCGGGGATAACTTTCATGTCAGCCGTGGCGGGGCGTTGCCCCAGCCAGAGTTTCACGGTTAGTTCGCCACCCTCGAGCGGCTGGGGGGGCTTGCTCTCAAGGCCGGCGCTGGCGAACCAGCCAGCGATTTGCGCATCGGTGAAGCCGAGCCTGGCGTGAGCGTGGCGGGTGCGGAGTTCTTCTTTTTCGTGCGGCCCGAAATCCACGACCAGGAGCCGGCCGCCGGGGGCCAGCAGGCGCGCGGCCTCGGCGAGCGCCGTTTCGGGCTGTTGGGCGTAGTGCAGCACCTGGTGGATGATCACGGTATCGGCGCCGGCGCTGGGCAGCGGCAGGGCGTGGAAATCTCCTTGGCGCAGGTCCACATGCTCCAGCCCGGCGCGGGCCAGCTTGGCGCGGGCGAGGCGCAGCATTTCGGGGCTGCGGTCTATCCCGATAACGCTTTGCGCCGTCTCGCCGAAGAGCTCGATCATCCGCCCGGTGCCGGTGCCGATATCGACCAGCCGGCGGATGGGCGCGGCGCCCAGGCTGGCGCGGATGGCGGCTTCGACCTGGCTCTCCGCCACGTGCAGGGAGCGCATTTCGTCCCATTCCGCCGCATGGGCGTTGAAATATTCTTCCGCGGCGCGGGCGCGCTCGCCACGCACGGCGGCGAGGCGGGCCATGTCCGCTACCGCCCAGCCGTCATTTTGTTCCGGCCCGCTCCAGCTATCAATCGCGGCCAGCAATGGCGCCATCCGCGCTTTATCGCCCAGGCCGAGGAAGACCCAGCTGCCTTCCTTGCGGCGTTGGGCGATGCCGGAATCGGCCAGGATTTTTACATGGCGTGAGACGCGCGGCTGGCTTTGCCCCAGCACCTGCGCGAGTTCGCCGATGGAAAGCTCCATGGCCCGCAGCAGCGCGAGGATGCGCAGACGGGTTGGGTCAGCCAGGGCGCGGAAAATTTCGAGGGTATTGCTCAT
>JAKBAQ010000078.1 GCA_021808985.1 Pseudomonadota bacterium | reverse complement strand
CCGAGACCACAGTGCGCGAGGCCCGCCGCGCCGCCGAGACCGCCGCGCGCGAGGCCCGCCGGACCGCCGAACAGAGGTTTGACCGGGCGCGGGCCGAGGCGATCCGCCTGAGCGCGGAGGCGGAGCGGGCGAATGCCAGGGAAGCCGGCGCGCGCGCCACCCGTGACCAGCTGGCGCATGAGGCCGCGGAGGCCGATGCCGCCCTGACGCTGGTGAAGGCCAATGCCGCGCAGCTGCCCGATGCGAATGCGGCCCGCGCCGCGGTGGAGGCCGCGCGCGCCGCGCTGGCCAAGGCGCGCCAGGGGGAATCCGCCGCCCGGCAGAATTTTGAGGCGTTGCGCGCCAGCGATGCCGCGCGTACCCGCCGGCTGGAGATACTGGCCAATGAGATGGCCGGGTGGAATGAGCGCGGGATTGACGCCGCCGACCGGCTGACTGACCTGGCCGCCCGGCACGATGAGGCGGTGGCGGCCATAGCGGCGCTTGAAGCCGCGCCGGAACAGGCCGCCGGCGCGCGGCGCGAGGCGCTGGAGAGCCTGACGGCCGCTGAGGCCGCGCATCGCCGTGCCGCCGAGGCGCTGCATATAGCGCAGCGCGATGCCGACGCGGCGGCCCGCGCCGCGCGCGCCGCCGAGAGCGCGATGGCCGCCGCGCGCGAGGCCCGCGCCCGGGAGGAAGGCAATATCACCGCCGCCAACCATGCGTGGGGGACTGTCGCGGAGCGGATTTTGGAGCGTTTGGGGGTTAACCCGGCGCTGCCGGACCCGCCGGCGGAGCTTAGCGCTGAAACCGAGGAGAAGGCGCGGCGGCGCTGGGAGCGGCTGACGCGCGAGCGCGAGGAGGTTGGCCCGGTTAACCTGCGCGCGGAAATTGAGGTGGCCGAGGCGGAAGAGGCGATTGCCACCATCGAGCGGGAGCGCGGCGAGATAACCACCGCCATCGCCAAGCTGCGCGGCTCGATCGGCCATCTCAACCGCGAGGGGCGTGAGCGGCTCTCGGTCGTGTTCAACGAGGTGGACCGGCATTTCCAGACCTTGTTCGCGCGCATGTTCGGCGGCGGCAAGGCGCATCTGGCGCTGGTCGGTTCGGATGATCCGCTCGAGGCGGGGCTGGAAATTTACGCGCAGCCGCCGGGCAAGAAGCTCAGCACGCTCTCGCTGCTCTCGGGCGGGGAGCAGGCGCTGACCGCGCTGTCGCTGATCTTCGCCGTGTTCAAGTGCAATCCGGCGCCGATTTCGGTGCTCGACGAGGTGGATGCCCCGCTGGATGATGCCAATGTCGAGCGTTTCTGCAATTTGCTGGAAGATATGGTGCGTGAGACCGGCACGCGCTTTCTGGTGGTGACGCATCATCATCTCACCATGGCGCGGATGGACCGGCTTTATGGCGTGACCATGCAGGAGCGCGGGATTTCGCGCCTGCTGTCGGTTGATTTCTCACGAGCGGTGGAAATGGTGGATCCCGGGCAGGCGATGGCGGCGGAATAAAGCGGGGCGTGCCGATTTTCTGAAAATTCAACAAGGACTTCAGGGAAACAGACGATGCCGCAGATCGAGGTTTATACCAAGTTCAAAATCCACGACGGCAGGCTGGAGATTTTCAAGCATACGGTGGAGCAGCTGGTGGCCCTGGGCCGCGCCACCGGGCCGGGGCTGCTGCGCTATGACTGGTTTTTGGACGATGGGCGCGGCGAGTGTGTGGCCATGGAGGTGCATGCCGATGAGGCGGCGATGGATGCGTATAATCTGGACGCCGAGGCGGGGTTGATGCGGCTGCGGGAGGTTTCGTACCGCGCGGTTGAAATGCTGATGAGCCCGGCGGCGCAGGCAGATTTGGTGCCAGGCGGGGGTACGAAATTGTTCCGCTTCGCGGCTGGGCTGGGGGCAGGCTCGCAGGCGGCGCGGTTCAGCCCGGCGGATGGCCGGGGCGAGACGAAACATATAGAGATTTACACGAAATTCTTCATCAATCCGGGCGGCCTGGAGGCGTTCAGGACGGCGGCGGCGGCGATGCTGCGCACGGTTGGGGAGAAGGATCCGGGAACCGCGCGCTATGACTGGTTCTATGATGCCGGGGCGAGCGAGTGCCTGGCGCTGGATACTTATGACGATGCGGCCGCGATGTTCGCGCATATGGCGAATTGCCATGACGCGCATGCGCGCCTGCTGGAGAACGCGACGATGGTGACGGAGTTTCTGGGCGCGCTGCCGGAGGAGGCGATGGCGGCGGTGCGCAAATATGACCCGTATATCCTGCCGTTTTTCGCGGGGCTGAAGCCGTATTCGCAGGGCGGCTTCGGCTGAGAGGTTGGGCGCGCTGGTTAGCCCGCGCGCTTGTGGAACAGCCAGCCCGCGGTGGCGAGGCTGATGATGGCCTGCGCCGTCATGGCGCTGAATGGCGGCAGCAGCGTGGTGAGGCTGGGGTTTTCGAGGAAGCAGTCTCTTATGACCACCAGCGCGTAGCGCATGGGGTTGAGGAGGGTGAGGTCTTGCACCAGGGGCGGCATGTTGGCGATGGGGGTGGCGAAGCCGGAGAGGATGATGGAGGGCACCATGAACAGAAAGGCGCCCAGCAGCGCCTGCTGCTGCGTGGCGGCGAGGGAGGAGATCATCAGCCCGATGCCGGTGACGGCGGCGATGAACAGGAACAGCCCGGTATAGAGCAGGGCCAGCGAGCCCAGCAGGGGCACGGCGAACCAGAGATGCGCGGCCAGAATGATGGCCGTGCCCTCCAAGATGCCGATGATAAGCCCCGGCAGGCTTTTGCCGATGACGATATCAATTGGCCTGAGCGGGGTGATGAGGGTTTGGTCGAACGTGCCGGCCTCGCGCTCACGCGCGACGGAGAGGCCCACCACCAGCAAGGTGACGACCTGGGTGAGCAGCGCTACGATGCCGGGGATGATGAACCAGTGGGAGTCGAGCGTGGGGTTGTAGAGCGCGCGGGGCACCAGGCGCGCGGGAGGGGGTGCGCCGCCATGCGTGGCGGCCCAGGCCTGGCTGGCGGAGGTGATGATATCGCTGGCATAGCCCAGGATGAGCAGGGCGGTGTTGGAGTTGCGGCCATCGACGATGACCTGCACCGGTGCGGGGCGGCCGAGCAGCAGGTCTCGCGTGTAGCGGGGGTCGATGTCGAGCACCATTTCGACGGTGCGGGAGTTGATGAGGTTTTGGATGCGCTCGGGGCTGTGCAGCACGGCGACCTGCTGAAAGCTGGGCGATCCGGCGAAGTCGGCCACCAGGTCTCGCGAGAGGGCGGACTGGTCCTGGTCGTAAACCGCGAAGGGGACGTGGTTGAGCTCAAAGCTGGCGGCGTAGCCGAACACGACCAGCTGGATGAGGGGCGGGCCGATGAGCACCACGCGGCTTTTGGCGTCGCGCGAGATGGCGAGGAATTCCTTGATGACCAGAGCCAGCAGGCGGGCGAGCATGGCTAATCGAGCCTTTTATGGGCGGTGAGCCGCGCCAGCCCCAGGAAGAGCACGGCCATGACCAGCAGGGCGAACAAATTGGGCAGCAGCACCGGCCATACCGTGCCGGCCAGGAACAGGGTTTGCAAAATGGCCACGAAATAGCGCGCCGCGACGATGTGGGTGAGCAGCCGGATGGGCAGCGGCATGCTTGAAATGTCAAAAATGAAGCCTGAGAGGATGAAGGCCGGCAGGAAGGTGGTGATGATGGCGATCTGCCCGGCGACGAACTGGTTTTTGGCCACGGTGGAAATGAGCAGCCCCATGCCGAGCGAGGCGAGCATGAACAAGGAGGAGGCGAGCGTGAGCACGATGAGCGAGCCCAGCAGCGGCACGCCGAAGAGGAATACCGCGATGAGCACGGAGGCCACCATGCCGCCCATGCCGAGCAGGAAATAGGGGATGATTTTGGCGATCAGGATTTCGTGCATGCTCACCCTGGTGACCATCAGCGCCTCCATGGTGCCGCGCTCCCACTCGCGCGCGATGACCAGGGCGGTGAGCAGGGCGCCGGTCAGGGTCATGATGACGGCGATGAGGCCGGGGACCAGATAGTCTCGGCTGCTGACCGCGGGGTTGAACCAGATGCGGGATTCGATGGCGATGGGCGCCGGGTTGGCGGCGCCGGCAAGCGCGGCCTGCCGCGAGAGCCAGCCGGCCCAGCTTTGCTGCACGTAATTCTCGATCAGGCGGGCGTTGTTGGCGTCAACGCCGTTGACGAAGAGGGCGATGGCCGGGCTCTGGCCCGCCGCGAGCGCGCGGGCGAAGTTGCCTTGCAGCCAGATGAAGCCGTCAATCTCGCCATTGTTCAGGGCCGTCTCGGCGGCGGGCTCGTTGGCGAAATCATGCGGCGTGAAATAGGGGGAATGGCGGAATTGCGCGGTGAAGCTGGTGGCCGCGGCGCTTGGCTGGCCAACCACCAGGCCGAGCCCGATATGGCGCGCATCGAGCGAGACGCCATAGCCGAAGAGCAGCAGCAGCAGCGTGGGCAGGACGAAGGCGATGGCGATGGAGGAGGGGTCGCGCAGGATTTGCAGCGTTTCCTTGCGGATAAGGCCATGCAGGCGCATGAGCTGGGCGTTCATGCGGCTTGTTCCTCCGGCTTGGCGCTGCTGGCGGCGATGAGGGAGATAAAGGCGTCTTCCATCGTCGGCGCGGGCAAAGCGGCCGTGCGGGCGGCGGTTTTGAGCGATTCGGAGGTGCCGGACGCCAGAATCCGACCCTGCGCCATGATGACCAGATGGTCGCAATATTCGGCTTCGTCCATGAAATGGGTGGTGACCAGCACGGTGACGCCTTGGTCAGCCAGGGCGTTGATGCGCCGCCAGAATTCGCGCCGGGCCAGAGGGTCGACGCCGGAGGTGGGCTCATCGAGGAACAGCACGCCGGGCTCATGCATGAGGGCGCAGGCCAGCGCCATGCGCTGCTTGAAGCCGAGCGGCAGGTCATGGCTGGTGGCGTTGGCGTAATCGTCCAGCTCGAATTCGCGCAGCGCCCAGCTGATGCGCCGCGTGCGGTGCGCGCCGCGCAGGCCATAGGCCGAGGCGAAGAAGCGCAGATTCTGGATGACGCTGAGATCGCCATAGAGCGAGAATTTCTGCGCCATGTAGCCGAGCCGGCCGCGCGCGGCGGCGGCGGTTGCGCGAAGGTCGAACCCATCAACCCGCAAGTGGCCGCTGGTGGCGGGCAGCAGGCCGCAGAGCATGCGAAACGTGGTGGATTTGCCGGCGCCGTTGGCGCCGAGGAGGCCGAATATCTCGCCGTGCTGGACGGTGAAGCTGATGTCATCAACCGCCGCGAAGGCGCCGAAGCGTTTGGTGAGATGCGCGACCTCGATGGCGGCACCCGCGCGCGGCGCTGCCGTGGCGGCGGGTGGCAGGGGCGCTGGCGTGGCGCCGCGCGCGGAAGTTTTGGCGCGCAGGAGGTCGACGAAGCGGTCCTCGAAGCGCGGGGGCGTGGGCGAGAGGGTAAGGCCGGCGATGCCGGCGGGCTGGATGGCCGCGGGGGCCATGCCCGCTTCCAGCACCAGGCGCACGGCTTCGCCTTGGATCAGCGAGTCAGTGACGCCTGGCGTGGAGGCCAGCGCGGTTTGCAGCGCGCGCTTGGGGCTGCCGGCGGCGTGGGCCAGGAAGCTGCGCCCTTGCATGGCGCGGGTGAAGTCCTCCGGCTTGCCAGTGCCGATCAGCTGGCCTTCATGCAGCAGCAGCACCTCGTCGCAGCGGGCCGCTTCGTCAAGATAGGCGGTGGAGAGCAGCACGCTCATGCCCGCGCCGCGCACCAGATGGTCCACGATCTGCCATAATTCGCGGCGGGAAACGGGGTCGACGCCGACGGTCGGCTCATCGAGCAGCAGGAGCCGGGGCGGGCGGATGAGCGTGCAGGCGAGGCCGAGCTTCTGCTTCATGCCGCCCGAGAGACGGCCGGCCAGGCGGGAGGTGAAGGGGTGCAGGCCGGTCATGTGCAGAAGCTCGGCGTAGCGGGCCGGGCGCTCGGCGGCGGGGACGCCTTGCAGGTCGGCGTAGAGGTCGAGATTCTCCCGCACGCTCAGATCTTCATAAAGCCCGAAATGCTGGGGCATGTAGGAGATCATGCCCTGGACCGCGAGGGGGTTGGCGCCGACATCGGTGCCGAAGACCGAGATCGCGCCCTCATCGGGCCGGAGCAGCCCGGCGATCAGGCGCATCAGCGTGGTTTTGCCGGCGGCGTCGGGGCCGATAAGCCCGGTTACCAGCCCGGCTGAGGTTTGGGTGGTGACATGGTCCAGCGCGGTGATGACGCGCCGGGCGACGCGGAAGCGGCGCGTGACGTTGGAGATGACCAGCGCCTTGGCGGGGCTTTCAGTTCGCAGGGGCATTTTGGCGGGTGCAGACATCCGCGCCGCGCGCCGCACCCTGGCCCTGGGGCTGCGTGAGGGGGATGGACACGGTTGCGGGCATGCCGAGCCGCAGCTGGCCTTGCGGATCGCAGGCATAGACGCGGAGCTGATAGACGAGCTGGGCCCGCAGGTCGGGGGTTTCGACGGTCTTGGGCGTGAATTCGGCGATGGGGGAGATGTAGCCGACCCAGCCGGGGTAGGTTTTGCCGGGATAGGAATCCGTGCTGATGTTGGCGGCCATGCCGAGTTGGATGCGGCCCAGCTCGTCCTCGGGCACATAGGCGCGGACCCAGAGGGGGTTGGTGAGCGCGATGACATAAACCGGGGCCTGGGGTGAGGTCATGTCGCCCGGTTCCTGGACGCGCTCCTCGACGATGCCGGCAGCCGGGGCGTAGAGTTTGGTATCGATATATTCCTGCGCGGCCAGGGCGGCGTTGGCCTTGGCGGCGGCATAGGCGGCCTGGGCGGCGGCGATGTCCTCGGCGCGGGGGCCCTTGAGGGCCAGCAGGTAGGTTTGGCGGGCGGCCTCGTAATTCTGGCGGGCGTTGAGGGAGGCGGCTTTGGCGTCGTCCCGCTGCTGGACGGTGGCGGCGCCGTTTGGCACCAGGGAGGCGTAGCGGCGGTAATTGGTTTCATTGTTCCGGTAGACGCTGGCCAGCGCGTCCATCTGCGCCTTGGCCTGGGCGATCTGCTCCGGGCGGGAGCCGGCGAGCAGGGCGGCCAGAACCTGCTGCTGGTTGGCGGCCTGGGCGTTGGCGGCGGCCAATGAGTCAGCGAAGCGGCTGGCATTGAGGGTGGCGAGCAGCTCACCTTTGTGGAGCGTGTCGCCCTCCTGCACCAGCATCTGGCTGATGCGCCCCGAATCGTAGAACGCGGCGTTGAGCTCACGGATATCAACATTGCCGTAGAGCGTGAGCCGGCTGGCATTGGGGGCCGCGCGCCATTGCAGATAGAGCGCCGCGCCGAGAGCGGCCAGGATGAGGACGGCCGCGGCCAGGACCAGTTTTTTATGCTTGCGCGCCATGATGTCGTTTCGCTTCAGAGCCAGCGCCGGGGGAGCGGGCAAAAGGCGGATGGTCAGGAGGAAAGCCGTTTTGCAACATTTTCAACCCTTGGAAGGCCGCCAGCATGCACAACTTTACCGGTAACAACAATACTGGGCGAACGGGGATGCGGGGCGCGAGATGGCCAAACCGGGCTGCTTTGCGGCCAGGCGGCCATGCGCCATGGGCGCGGTGAGGAGGATTGCGATTTTTACGGGGAAGGCTGGTAGCGGCGGAAGGATTTGAACCTCCGACCAAGGGATTATGATTCCCCTGCTCTACCACTGAGCTACGCCGCCATGCAGTGAGCCTGCGGGGTAATGCGGCGGCGGGCAGAAGTCAATGCGGGGAGGGGCTGAGTTTTGCGGCGCGCGGGTTGGCTTTGTAGAAGGCGGGAATGATGGGGGAGTGGAATGGATATGTCGATGCGCCTGGTTTTGGCCAGCGGCTCGCCGGCGCGCCGGGCGATGTTGCGCCAGGCTGGTCTGGTCTGCCAGGCGGTGAAGCCGGATGTGGATGAAGCGGCGATGAAGCGGGCGTTTGTGGGCGAGGCGCCGGCGCTGGCTTTGCATCTGGCCGCCGCCAAGGCCATGCGGGTGGCGGCGGATGAGCCGGGGGCGCTGGTGATAGGCGCTGACCAGGTGCTGGTTTGCGAGGGCGAGATATTCGGCAAGCCGGGCGGCATGGATGAGGCGGCGGCGCAGCTGCGGCGCTTGCGCGGGCGGACGCATACGCTGGTGACGGCGGTTTGCGTGTGGCGGGATGGGGGGATGGCATGGTCGGACGTGGCGCAGGCGCGGCTGAGCATGCGGGGGCTCTCGGATGAGTTCATCGAGGGGTATCTGCGCGAGGAGGGCGAGGCGGTGCTGGGCTGTGTGGGGGTTTACCGGCTCGAGGGGCTGGGCGCGCAGCTTTTTTCCGCCATCGAGGGGGATTTTTTCACGATTCTGGGGTTGAATCTGCTGCCTTTGCTCGGGTTTTTGCGCGCGGCGGGGGTGATTCGGGCATAGCCGCCTGGGCGGAGTCCAGCAGCTTGTGCATGGCGGCGACGGTTTGCGGGTCGAGGTTGCGCAAATTGCGGGCGAGACGGTTGCCGAGCGCGGTTTGCGCGGGCGTGAGGCCGCCAGTGTGGAGCTTCAGGCGCGGGCGGGAGAGTTTGGCCAGGGCTTTCAGCTCGTCGGCATCGTCCCAGATGAGGCCGAGATAGGAGCAGATCTGGTGGATCAGCCCGGGGCCGGGGGTGCCGCGCCGGCCATGTTCAAGTGCTGAGAGATAGGCGGGGGAGACTTCCAGGGCGGCGGCCATGTCGCGTTGCAGGATGCCGCGCGCGGTGCGCAGGGCGCGGAGTTTTTCGCCAAAGGGGGTCATGCGCGCGGGCGCCGCAGCAGGATGCGCACCGAGCCGGTGTTGGCGGCGTGCGGGTGGGCGATGGCCAGGATGAGCGGGCGCAGCGAGGGGGCGTTGAGCCAGTGCGGCAGCTCGCGGGAGAGGATTTCGCCTTTGCCGGTGATGATTTCGATACAGCGCAGCTGGCTGGAATGGGAGCGCTCGATGAAATGAATGACCGCGTGATGCGCGCGCGCGGCGGTGTGGCCGTGCAGGTCCAGCCGCTGGGCGGCGCGGATTTTGCCGGTGGCGAATTTTTTCCAGGTGGATTTGTCGAGGCCGGTGGGGGTGGCATCCAGGCTGATATAGGGGGCGTGGCTGGCCGGGGTGCGCGGTTTGGGGGGCGGCGGGTCTGGCGCGGGGATGGCCTGGGCGGGGGGATCGGGCTCCACGGGCAGGCGGGTTTTGCCGGGCATCAGGCGCGAGAGGGTCTGGCTGTAGGCGGCCCAGAGTTTCAGATCAGCCGCGGAGAGGAGCTTAGCCCTGGTCATCGAGGATCAGGATATGCAGGCGGCGCGGGCCGTGGGCGCCGAGTTCCAGGCTTTGCTCAATGTCGGCCGAGCGCGAGGGGCCGGTGATGAGCATGATGTTGCGGGGCAGGGGCGGCGTGGCGCGCAGGAGGTCGAAGGCGTCCTCGTAGCTTGCGGTGATGCGCGCGGCGGGGAGCAGGATGATCGAATTATCGGCGAGGAGGTTGTTGGTGGTGGGGGTTTGCGGGCCGGAGGGCAGGAGCAGCGTGCCGGTTTCGGCGATGCCGGCGAAGGCGAGGGTGAGGCAGGTGGGGTCAGCCGGGAGGGTGGTGCCGTGGCGGACTTGCAGGGCGGGGATGTTGAAGGGGATGGCTTGCAGCGTCGGGTGCGGCGAGATGGTGAGCGTGGGCGGAAGTTGCAGGCGGGCAAGGTAGGCGGCGATGGCGGCGGGGATTTCCGCCGCCGTGGCGAGCCGCTGCACGGTGGCGAACTCGCGCTCGGCATAGGTGGTGAACAGGGCGATGCGCGCCGGGAGGCTGAGTTGCGCGCGCGCTGGGATGGGGCCGCGCGGGTGGCTGGCGAGGCGGGCGGTGAGCATGGCCTGCTGGTCAACCGGCAACGGGCCGCGCCGGAGGCCGCGTTGGATGGCGGTGAGGATGGCGGCGCGGCTCATTGGTGGCGGGCCTTTTGGCGGGCGGCGTATTGGGCGAAGAAAGTGTCGCCCTCGGGGGCGGGGAAGTCGCGGGTTTTGGTCCAGGCGCTGGCGAAGGGGAGCCAGGTGAAGCGGCCTTGCTTGCGGCCGAGTTGGCCGAGCGCCAGGGCGGCGGCGCGGGTGGCGGCACGGTAAAGCGCTGGGCGTTTGGCGAGCCAGGTCCAGAGGGCCAGGCCGTAGCGCTGGGTGGGCGGGGTGAGGTGGCGCTCGAACTCACGCTCGCGCCAATGGCGCATGAGGTTGGGCAGGGGGATTTTGACCGGGCAGACGCTCTCGCATTTGCCGCAGAAGGTGCTGGCGTTGGGCAGGTTTCCGGCGGCCTCGATGCCGGAGAGCATGGGGGTGAGCACAGCGCCCATGGGGCCGGGGTAGATGGAGCCATAGGCGTGGCCGCCAATGGCGCCGTAGACGGGGCAATGGTTCATGCAGGCGGCGCAGCGGATGCAGCGCAGCATGTCCTGAAATTCGGTGCCGGCCATGGCGGAACGGCCGTTATCGAGCAGGACGACGTGGTATTCCCGCGGGCCGTCAGGGTCTTCGGCGCGGCGGGGGCCGGTGGAGAAGGTGGTGTAGACCGACATCTCCTGACCGGTGGCGGAGCGGGCGAGGACGCGCAGCAGGGTTAGTGTGTCCTCGATGGTGGGGACGACCTTCTCGATGCTGGTGACCACGATATGCACGCGCGGCAGGGTTTGGGTGAGGTCGCCATTGCCCTCATTGGTGACGATGACGCTGGTGCCGCTCTCGGCGATGAGGAAGTTGGCGCCGGTGATGCCGGCGTCGGCGGTGAGGAATTTTTCGCGCAATTTGCCGCGCGCCTCGGTGAG
>JAKBAQ010000077.1 GCA_021808985.1 Pseudomonadota bacterium | reverse complement strand
TATGGAGTTGCGGAACAGCACATCGCCCACCATGCCGAAATTCGCCGCCCGGTTGATGAACACCACATGCCCCGGCGTATGCCCCGGGCAGTGCAGCACCTCGAACGTCTCGCCCGCCATGCTCACCTCATCGCCCTCGCGCAGCCACGCATCCGGCGCGCAGTTCTGCGCCGCGAAGCCGAACATCCGCGCCTGCTCCGCCATGCCGTCGAGCAGGAATTTATCCTCCACCCCCGGCCCGGTAATCTTCACCCCCAGCGCCGCCGCCAGCTCCGCCGCGCCGCCCGCATGGTCCATATGCCCGTGCGTGAGGAAAATATCCGTCACCGTAATCCCGGCCTGCTTAATCGCGGCGAGCAGCTGCGGCACATCGCCGCCAGGGTCCACCACCGCCCCGCGCAACGTCTCTGAATTCCAGATCAGCGTGCAATTCTGCTGAAACGGGGTGACCGGAATAACCGCAATCTGCAATGTCATGGCCTCAAACTCTCCGCTTACGCCTGCGCCCGCACAATCCAGGTTGCTGCTGGCATCAGCACGCCCTTGGGCGTCACATACCCCGCCAGCGCGTCCCGCACCGCCCCGCTCACCGTCTGCGTCAGCTCCGGGTGCTCGCGCAGCGCGCCGCCCAGCGGCCCCACGCGCAGCGCCAGCTCCAGGCTCTGCGCCAAATCCCCGCCGCCGATCAGGCAATCGAATTTCTCAAGCGCAATGTCCTTGAACCCGGCATCGCCCAGAATCCCGAGCACCCGCGCCGCATCGGCAAAAGCGAACGGGCCGGGCGCCATCGGGTCCGCCGCCGGGCTTGCGGGCATGAAGGGTGCCGCCGCTTCCTGCGGCGCGCGCATCCACACATTCTCGGCAAACGGCCGCCAGCACACAAACGCCAGCCGCCCGCCCGGGCGCAACGCCCGGCGGATATTGGCGAACGCCGCCACTGGATCAGCAAAGAACATAACCCCGAACCGGCTGAACGCGGCATCGAACGCGCCATCGCCAAAGCTGGCCACCTGCGCGTCCGCCTGCTCGAACACCGGCGCCACCGCACCCGGCAACACCGGCCGCGCCTTGGCGATCTCGAGCATCGGCGCTGAAATATCAGCCCCCTTCACATAGCCGCCAGCCCCGGTCAGCGCCGCCAGCTCCATCGTCGTCTGGCCGCAGCCGCAGCCAATGTCGAGAATCCGCTCCCCCGCGCGCGGCGCCAGCACCCGCATCGCCTCGCGCCCCAGCGGCTCTATCTGGCGGTCCAGCTGCGCCTGAAACCGCGCCCAGGTCTGCCCCGCCAGCGCGTTCCAGTAATCAGCCTGCGCCGCGTTCGCGGTGGTCTTCATCATGCGCCTACTCCCACTCGATTATAAACAACACTAAAATATCCAATAAAATCAATGCGTTTTCTTTGACCTGCAGATTTGATGCCACGAAAAATACCACGCTGAGCCGTGGCGGCCATTCCTCTAGATAAGCAACGTATGGTCGCGCCCTACTGAGAAAAACGCTATCTTCAGACGTGGGTGAAACCCCAAACCTTCATTCAAAGATCGTGGATTTTTTTTCTTCACCATCACCCAAGTGCGGCTTCGATGGCGGTTCGATACACGTTTTCATCGGGCAAAGTGACGTTGTTAAACGCCTCTTGGACCTTGTAAACCGTGGTCGAGTGAGGTGGCAATGCTTTCAGCGGCACCGTGGCCCCGTCGATGAGTCCCGACTCCTCGTGTTCGTAAGCAAGAAATGTGATCGACGCTGGTTGCAAGGCATAGCGGATTAAACCGCCAACACCGCCAAGGCGCGCCATGATTCGCGTGTAAACCGGTTGCGGGCAGACGAAAAACAAGCCCTTTCGGCAAAGCGCTTCACGTTGCAGCACCTGCCCCTTGTAAATCAGTTGCGGCAAAATGCGCTTGTTGACGTTTTCCCAGTTCAAGCCAGCCGTAGTCGCCGGGTTCGTTCGTTCCGGCGTGAGTAAGCCTTCACGCCCGTTGCGGTAGTTGCCGGTTGTGTCGATGGTCTGGACCTCAACGGCAACGAATTCGGTCAATTTTCCGTTGACATCTAGCAAGGCCAGTACCCAATCCACGAAGTAGCTTCCCGCGCCGTCCTTTTGCGGCAAGCGTAATTCACCGCCCCAGCGTTTGCCGAACACCGCCACGACAGGCGCTTGTTTCGCTCTCGCCCGTGCCGATGCTTGCCCGCCTGCGATCAGCTCGAAATCTTTCCCAAACGCGATTTTTGCTACGTCATACAAGATACGATATTTGTCCGCGTATAAGCGGATAGGACAGCAAATAACCGGGCCAGACGTCACTGGCTTAATGGTGCAAACCCCGGCAATGACCCCGTCACTCAACCGCTTTTCGCACACCTCGGACAAGTAGGGGCATTGTTTATCCGTCGCGGCTGTCACTGCCGCCGCCGAGTTGTCATCGGACCGATAACCGAAAAACTCCCAAATCTTTCCTGCCACTATGCTGCCCCTGCTTTGCGCTCTTTTTTAGTGTCATTCCTCAGAACATGGGCAATAGCCCGCCCGACGGCAGCGCCCAGTAACGGCGGCACAGCGTTACCTACTTGTTCGTATTGCTCAACCCGCGACCCACAGAAAATGTAGGTATCCGGAAAGGACTGGATGCGCGCCGCTTCGCGCACGGTAAAAGCCCTGTCCTGCTCGTAATGGAAGTAAGCGCCCCAATGGGGATCACACTTGGTCAGAATGGTGGAAGCAAGACCGTCAGGATTGACCCTCCCGTAGCGCTTCGTGTGGTCGCTGCGCCGTGCTCTGCGCATCCCACGTGGCAGCAGGGCCTCGGGAATGTCCGTCCAGTTCCCGCCCGGCGGGATGTGCGTCATACGTTCAAGGTTGATCTTGCTCAACCGCGCTGCCTCGTGGCACGTCACGCCTGTTGAAGCCACCCGCATCAATTGCTGATACGGATTATCGGCCGGGTGCCGGTAATCTTTGACGAGTTCGCCAATCTCTCCGTTACGTAGAGTCGGCAAGTCTCCGATGGCGTCCCTGACCGTAACATGCGAAGGTAGTTCCAATGAGCGAGGCAAATTCACCAAATTCTTGCCCGCGAATTGCGCGGTAAAATTCACCCGCATCGGCGCTTGGCGCAGCGGTTCCGGGAATAGCGCCTGCGGGTCTAGGCCGTTCCGTCCGCCCAGGATGATAGTGCGCCAGCGGGTTTGCGGAATGCCGTAATGGGGCGCATACAGGATGCGCACATCGGCGTCATAGCCAAGGCGTTTGAGCGATTCGAGAATTGCGTCCAGCGTTGCGCCGCCTTCAAACGACACCATGCCGGGGACATTCTCGATCATGACCGTCCGGGGCTGAAACTCGGTCACGAACCGCAGGTATTCGCGGAAAAGGTGGTTCCGCGAATCCTCGGTAGAGCGTTTGGGCGCATTAATGGAAAAGCCTTGGCAGGGCGGGCCACCAGCGATCAAATCCAATTCGCCGCGCTTCAACCCCAGTAGGCTGCGCACTTTGCGCGCATCGACCTTGCGAATGTCCCGGCTATCGACATGCGTGCCCGGGTGGTTGGTGGCATAAGTTTGTGCATAGCGCAGAGAAATCTCATTAGCATAAAGCGACTCGAACCCAGCTTCGCGCAGTCCTTCGGACAGTCCGCCAGCGCCGGCAAACAAATCTAGCGAAGTCAGTCGCTCTGCCCCAGCGTACTTTTCCAAAACATTGAATTGGGTCATATCGCTTTTCTCTTCGTTGATTGACGTGGCGTTTGAGTTGCCGACGCTGCGAACATGTCTGGTTGCAAGCCATGTTGGTGTCTATCGACAAACACCTGCATGAACTCGCGCAGCACCTCCGACGCGCCCCGGTTTTCAGCGAGACATGCCCCTTGGAACGCCTCACGGAGTTCCTTTTCGACACGGATACGGAGGCCAACGTCTTTGCTCGACATAAGTGCGATGGTACCTCATGGATACACGCTTGTGTATCCATGAAATGGAGGATTTTTTATCCGGCGTGTGTTGCAGAATATCTCCCGAGGCCGCCAGTCTGCTCGGGGTGCATTGAGCGACCCTCTATCAGGCCTTGGGGAAGGAGTAGCACAAAATGAAAACTTCGCAGGAGAATGGTTTGCAGGACCCCAACGATGAGCTTTGGCGTGGCGTAACAGCCACATAGAGGCCATCCCGGTCATTCACCTTGTGGTGCCAGACGATGCGAGGTATAGATACGAAAAAACCCCTTTTTACAGGGGCTTATCGTTGGTCTTGTGCCGGTTGGTGCCAGCCTATGCCAGACGTGGGATCATTCCCACTCAATCGTCCCCGGCGGCTTGCTGGTGATGTCATAGGTCACGCGGTTGATCCCGCGCACCTCATTCACAATCCGGTTCGAGACGCGCGAGAGAAACGCCATGTCAAACGGATAGATATCCGCCGTCATGCCATCCGTGCTGGTCACCGCCCGCAGCGCGCACACCTGGTCATAGGTCCGCCCATCGCCCATCACCCCGACTGACTTCACCGGCAGCAGCACCGCGAACGCCTGCCAGATCGCATCATAAAGCCCGGCCGCGCGGATCTCCTCCAGATAGATCGCATCCGCCTTCTGCAAAATCTCCACGCTCGCGCGGCTCACCGGCCCCAGCACCCGAATCGCCAGCCCCGGCCCGGGGAACGGATGCCGTCCCACGATCGTCTCCGGCAGCCCCAGCTCGCGGCCCAGCGCGCGCACCTCGTCCTTGAACAATTCGCGCAGCGGCTCCACCAGCTTGAGCTTCATGAATTCCGGCAGCCCGCCGACATTATGGTGCGATTTGATGGTGACCGACGGCCCCCCCAGCGCGCTCACGGATTCGATCACATCCGGATACAGCGTCCCCTGCGCCAGAAAATCCGCCCCGCCGAGCTTGGTGGCTTCCTCATCGAACACCTCGATGAACAACCGCCCGATGATCTTGCGCTTCTGCTCCGGGTCGCTCACCCCCGCCAGCTGCCCCAGGAACAGCTCCGAGGCATCGCGATGGATCAGCCGGATATTGAACTGCTGGCCGAACACCCGCACCACTTCCTCGGCCTCACCGGCCCGCAGCAAGCCGTGGTCGACGAAAATGCAGGTCAGCTGCTCGCCGATCGCCTCATGGATCAACGCCGCCGCCACCGAGCTGTCCACCCCGCCGGAGAGCCCGCAAATCACCTTGCCGGTGCCCACCTGCGCGCGGATTTTCGCGATCTCCGCCTGCCGGAACCCGGCCATCGTCCAGTCGCCCGCCAGCCCGCACACCTTGTGCGTGAAATTGCGCAGCAGCTGCGCGCCGTGCGGGGTATGCACCACCTCGGGGTGGAACATCAGCCCGTAGAACCTGCGCGCATCATCCGCGATCATCGCGAACGGCGCCCCCTCCGAGACCGCGACGGTGCGAAACCCCAGCGGCGGCGCGGAGATATGGTCGCCATGGCTCATCCACACCTGCTCGCGCGCGCCCTTCACCCAGGCGCCGTCAAAAAGGGTGCAATCCTCCACCACATCCACATAGGCGCGGCCAAACTCGCGTATCTCCGCACCCTTCACATCGCCGCCCAGCTGCGCGCACATCACCATCTGCCCGTAGCATATGCCCAGCACCGGCACCCCGGCGGTGAACACATAATCCGGCGCGCGCGGCGAGCCCTCATCGGCCACGCTGGCCGGCCCGCCGGAGAGAATAATGCCGCTGGCGCCAAAGGCGGCAATCCGCGCCGGGTCGGCGTTGAAGGGGAGTATCTCGCAATACACCCCGCTTTCGCGCACCCTGCGGGCGATCAGCTGCGTAACCTGGCTACCAAAATCGAGGATCAGAATCTTTTGTGTGTGCATGCTGTGCTGCTAGCCCATCAGGCGTCCACATCCAACAGCGTTTCGATCGGATCCCATGCATAGGCGACCTGCGGCACCGCCACTCCGGCCACCATCGTGCTGCCTTTGGCCAGCTGCCGCCCGCCCAGCCGCTCATAGAAAAAAACCGCCGGATTGCCATGCAGCACCCAAATGAACACCGATCGGCACCCCAAAGCCGCCAAATACCCCCCCGCCGCCCGCAGCAGCCGGGCGCCCAGCCCGCTATTCTGCCAGTCATCGGCCACGTAGAGCATCTCCACCTCGCCATCGCCCAGCTTTTCGCCGTGCCAGCGCCGCGCGGAGGCAAACCCCACCACCAGCGGCGCGCCCAGCGCCTCGCTCTCCACCGCCACAAACACGCCGCGCCCCATGCGGATGCAGCGCTCATGGTGCAAGGCCAGCCGCCCGGCCGAGAGCCCGGCCAGAAACGCCTCCGGCAGCAGGGTCGCATAGGCGTTGCGCCAGGTCGCCACATGCACGGCCGCGATCGCGGGCGCATCCCCCACGCGCGCGCGCCGTATCTCGATCACGGATCGCGCGCCAGCACAGCGGCGAAAAACCCGTCCGTCCCCTGCGCGCGCGGCGAAAGCCGCAGATACTTGCCCCGCAGCGCCTCCGGCGCCTCTATCTCCCGCAGCTTGAACATCGGATACCGCGCCAAGAACGCCTCCACCTGCCCCTCATTTTCCTCACCGAGCAACGAGCATGTCGCGTATACCAGTTTCCCGCCCGGTTTGGTCAGTTTTTGCGCCTGGTCCAAAATCATCGCCTGCTTGGCCACCAGCTCGCCCAGGTCGCTCTCGCTCAGCCGCGTCCGCGCATCCGGGTTGCGCCGCCAGGTGCCGGTGCCGGTGCAGGGCGCATCCACCAGCACGCGGTCAAACCGCCCCGCCTGCCGCTTGCTCCACTTATCCCCCGGCTCCCCCAGCAGATGCTGCTCGGCATTATGCACGCCCGCCCGGCGCAACCGCTTAATCGCCCCCTCCAGCCGCGGCGCCGAGGTATCGCAGGCGACGATATGCCCCTTATTCTCCATGGCCATGGCCATGGCCAGCGTCTTGCCGCCCGCCCCGGCGCAGTAATCCACCACCTGCATCCCCGGCCGCGCATCCACCTGCAGGGCGATCAGCTGGCTCCCCTCATCCTGAATTTCCACCAGCCCGTCCTTGAACGCCTTGCCCTGCGTGATGGACTGCCGCCCCGCCAGCCGCAGCCCCCAGGGGCTGAACTGCGCCGGCCGCGCCTGCAACCCCTCGCGCGCCAGCGCCGCCATCGCCGCCTCGCGCGTGGTCTTCAGGCTGTTTATCCGCAAATCCAGCGGCGCCGGCTGGTTCATCGCCGCCATCTCCGCCGCCAGCGCCGGGCCAAACTGCGCCTTCAGCCGTGGCAGCAGCCAGTCCGGTATCTCATATTTCACCGCCTCGGGCATGTTGGGGTGTTCCAGCGTGTGCCCGGCGAATTTCTCCAGCACGGCGCTCTCCTCGGGCTGCAGCGGCGGCGGCCCGTAGCGCCCGGCGGCAAAGGCCATGGATATCTTGTGCACGCTCATGCCCGAGAAAATCGCCTGCACCGCCAGCAGCAGCCTTGGCGTCTCCGCCGCGCCAAAATGCCGCAGCCACCAGCCCAGATGCCGCCGCGCCCGCAACACCCCCCACACCAGCGCGCTCACCTCGCGCCGGTCTCCCGCGCCGATAAACCGCCGCGTGCGGAAAAAATGGTTGGCGATGGCATCCGCCGGCCGGCCATCCGCCTCTATCGCCGCCAGCAGATCAATCGCGGCGGCCAGTTGTCCGGCGGGGGTCATCCCTCCTGCCGGTAGTTCGGCGCCTCGCGCGTAATCGCCACGTCATGCACATGGCTCTCGCGCAGCCCCGCCCCGGTAATCCGGCGGAAGCGTGTCTGCGTTTGCAGCGCGTTGATATCCGCCGCCCCGGTATAGCCCATGCCCGCCCGTAAGCCGCCGACAAGCTGATGCACCACCGCCGCCATCGGCCCCTTATAGCCAACCCGGCCCTCGATTCCCTCCGGCACCAGCTTCAGCTGGTCCTTTATCTCCTGCTGGAAATACCGGTCCGCCGAGCCGCGCGCCATCGCGCCCAGGCTTCCCATCCCGCGGTAGGATTTATAACTACGGCCTTGATACAAAAACACTTCACCCGGCGCCTCATCGGTGCCGGCAAGCATCGAGCCCACCATCACCGCATCCGCCCCGGCGGCCAGCGCCTTCACCATGTCGCCCGAGGCGCGAATCCCCCCATCGGCGATCGCCGGCACCCCCAGCGCCCGGCAGGCCGCCGCCGTCTCCAGCACCGCCGAGAACTGCGGCACCCCAACGCCCGCCACCACCCGCGTCGTGCAGATGCTCCCCGGCCCGATGCCGATTTTCACCCCATCCGCCCCCGCGTCGATCAACGCCCGCGCCCCATCGGGCGTCGCCACATTACCGGCGATGATCTGCACCGCGTTGGACGCCTTTTTAATCCGCGTGACCGCCTGCAACACCCCGTCGGAATGGCCGTGGGCAGTGTCCACCACCACCACATCCACCCCGGCCTCCACCAGCGCGGCCGCGCGCTCGGCGCCATCCTCGCCAACGCCCGTGGCGGCGGCCACGCGCAGCCGGCCCAGCTCATCCTTGTTGGCCAGCGGATGCGCCTGCGCCTTGTCCATGTCCTTCACCGTCATCAGCCCGATGCAGCGATACCCATCATCCACCACCAGCAGCTTCTCCAGCCGCCGCTTGTGCAAAAGCGCGCGCGCCTCCTCGGGCGAAACCCCGGCCTTCACCACCGCCAGATTCTCCCGCGTCATCAGCTCATAAATCTTGGCGCTGGGGTCGGTCGCGAAGCGCACATCCCGATGTGTGAGAATCCCCACCAGCTTGCCATCGCGCTCCACCACGGGGAAGCCCGAAATATTATGCGCCGCCATCAGCGCGCGGGCATCGGCCAGGGTCTGGTCGGGGTATATGGTCAGCGGGTTCACCACCATGCCGCTCTCGAACTTCTTCACCCGCCGCACCTGGGCGGCCTGCTCCTCGATGGTGAAGTTCTTATGAATCACGCCGATGCCGCCCTGCTGCGCCATGGCAATCGCCATCGCCGCCTCCGTCACCGTATCCATCGCGGCTGAGACCAGCGGGATATTCAGCGCGATGCCGCGTGTCAGCCGCGTCGCCGTGCCGGTCCTCCCCGGCAATATCTTGGAATAGGCCGGCACCAGCAGCACGTCGTCAAAGGCCAGCGCCTCGGAGATGCGGGCGGAAAAATCAGGAAGGGAAGAATTTTCGGATGCCATGGCCACTCTTTCAGTACAAACCTTGGCGGCCCTCATTAAGCGGCGGCGCGCCGCGGCGCAATAGCCCCACCCGCCGGTTTTTCCCGTTATTCCGGCCTGAACCCGCTCGCCACCACATACATTTCCTTGGAATCCTTGCGGCTCGCCGGCGGCTTGGCGTGGCGCACCGTCCTGAAGCGCAGCTTCAGCGTGTTCAGCATGTCCCGCTCCGCCCCGCCCTGGAACAATTTGGCGACAAACGCCCCCCCGGGTTCCAGAATCCGCACCGCGAAGGCCAACGCCGTGTCGGCCAGCGCCATGATGCGTATATGGTCGGTCGCCACATGCCCCGTCGTGTTCGGCGCCATGTCAGAGAGCACCAGATCCGCCCTGCCGCCCAGCATTTCCATCAGCCGCTCTTCCATGCCCTCGGCCATGAAATCGCCCTCGATGAACCGCGCCCCCTCCACCGGAATAATCGGCAGCAGATCAATCCCCACCACCTTCGCCGCCCCCCGCTGCAACGCAATCTGAGACCACCCTCCCGGCGCCGCGCCCAGGTCCACCACGCGCGCCCCCTTGCTGATGAGATGGTACTTCGCATCCAGCTCGATCAGCTTGAACGCCGCGCGCGAGCGATAGCCCTGCGCCTTGGCCGCCTGCACATAAGGGTCGTTCAGCTGCCGGTTAAGCCACGCCTGCGACGACGTGCTATGCCTGCGCGCATGTTTCAGCCGCACGGCCTCGCGGCGCGGCGGCACCAGCGGATTCTCGGTCATGCCAGGCCGTAGCCGCGCCGTTCCGGCCGCACATTGCGCATCAGCCGCATCAACATCCCCTCGCGCAATCCCCTGTCAGCCACCACGAGGTCCGGTATCTGCCACAGTTCATGGATGGCGGCAAAAATCGCGCAGCCCGGCAGCACGAAATCCACCCGCTCCGCGCCGATGCACGGATGCCGGCTCAACCCCTCGCGCCCAAGCGCCTTCGCCTCGGCCAAGGCCGCCCCCACCGCGTCCCGGTTCATGAAAAACCCATCCACCAGCCCGCGCCGGTAGCGCTCCAGCTTCAATGAAACCCCCGCCAGCGTCGTCACGGTGCCCGATGTCCCCACCATCAGCACCCCGCCCTGGCGGATTTCCTGGCCAATACGGTGCACTTCCTCAAAGGGCCGCAGCATCTGCGCCACATTCTCCACCACGGCGGCGAATCCCTTCTCCGTGTAGCAAGCGCGCTTGCACCGCTCCGAGAGTGTGACAACCCCCACCGGCAGCGAGAGATAGCCGATCAACTCCGGCGCCCCGCCGGCGCAGTTCACCCGCACCCAGGCCACCTCGGTCGAGCCTCCGCCGATATCGAACAGCAGCGCCCGCCGCTCCGCCTTGGCGATCAGCGAGGCGCAGCTCTCCATCGCCAGCTCCGCCTCTTCGCGCGTGTTTATAATCTCAAGCGGCAGCCCCGTGCGCTCCCGCGCGAGGGTGATGAACTCCACCCCGTTCTCCGCCTGCCGGCAGGCCTCGGTGGCAATCGCGCGCAGCCGCACCGGCCCGCTCTCGGCATTCGCCGCCCAGCGCCGCGCCCGGTCGGCGCATATGCTCAAGCTGGCAATCGCCCGGTCCATCGCCACGGCCGAGAGCCGCCCGGTCTCATACAACCCCTCGCCCAGCCGCACGACTCGCGAAAAACTGTCGAGCACATGAAACCCCTGCCCCGCCGGCGTCCCCAGCAGCATCCGGCAGTTAT
>JAKBAQ010000076.1 GCA_021808985.1 Pseudomonadota bacterium | reverse complement strand
GCATCATCGATTGCCGGGGCTTTGCCGCCACCTCTGGCGTGCAGGTTGAAGACATCGCCAAGCGCCTGGGAGATTACGGCTTCCATGCGCCCACCATGTCCTGGCCGGTGGCGGGGACGCTGATGATCGAGCCCACCGAAAGCGAGGACAAGGCCGAGCTGGATCGTTTCTGTGATGCCATGCTCTGCATCGCCAAGGAGATCGCCACCATCGCCGCCGGCACCTGGCCGCGCGATGACAACCCGCTGAAAAACGCGCCGCACGCCGCGATCGAGGTCATGGCCGGCGAGTGGAAACACCCCTACACCCGCGAACAGGCCGCCTATCCGCTGCCCTACATCGCCACCCAAAAATACTGGCCACCCGTCAAGCGCGTCGACAATATTTACGGAGACCGCAACCTCATATGCTCCTGCCCGCCAATCGAAGCCTACGCGGAGGCGGCGGAGTAGGGACCAAGCATGTTCTGTATCATGACCTGAAGCATGAAAGATTGCTGATGCAAATGTAAGTGAAATTGAGAAAATATCAGCATAAAACGCTGAGCCTATATCGCAACAAAACCAACAAATAAGCGGCGCCAAGAGCGCCCACAGAGGAAACGTTTCAACCACCAACGGTTGGGGCGGCGGGTGAAAACACACAAAGTCAACAAAGGGACAGTAAATGACCGATCCATCCGAGAAAGCAATATTAGAGGCCGATGCGGCCGTCCTTCATAAAATGGGTTACGCTCAGGAATTATCCAGGCGAATGCATGCGTTTTCAAACTTTGCCGTGGCATTCTCGATTATTTGCATCGTATCTGGCGGTCTCACCACTTTCCAGTCAGCTTATTGCGTGGGCGGCGGGTTTGCCGTGGTCGTCGGCTGGATCACCGGTGGCGTGTTCGCGCTGATTGTGGGCACGAGCATGGCGCAGATCGCCTCGGCCTATCCCACGGCCGGCGGACTTTATCATTGGTCAAGCATTCTGGGCGGGCGCGCCTGGGGCTGGGGTACGGCGTGGTTCAACCTGCTGGGGCTTATTTTTGTTTGCGCCGGGGTTAACGTGGGCACGTATAACCTGTTTACCGGCCTGATTTTAGGCAACATCTTCAATATCAACACGTCCGCCTGGGGGTTTGAGCAGCAGACCATTGCCATGGCGATCATCACCGCGGCACAGGCCTTGTTCAACCATTTCGGCATCCGCACAACCACCAAGCTCATCGACTTCTCAGGGTCGCTGATTTTCGTGGTCGCCGTTTTGGTCGCCGCGACGATGCTGATCGGATCATCCCATTGGGATTTTTCGCGCCTTGTCGTCATCCATAATTTTTCCGGCAGCCCTGGCGGCAACACCGTGCCGCACAGCAATAATTATGGTTACCTGTTTTTGCTGGCGCTGCTGTATCCGCTCTACACAATGACCGGGTTCGACGGTTCGGCGCACACCGCGGAAGAGACGGTGAATGCGCGCGTTAACGTGCCCAAGGGCATCATCAATTCAATCTTCTGGTCACTTATGTTTGGCGTGGTCATGGCCTCGTCAATCGTCATCGCGATGCCTGACCCGGTAAAAAGTGCGGCTGATGGCAGCAATGTTGTGTTTAACGTCATGGCAGGCCTCGCGGTACCAACCGCATGGAAGGATGTGCTCTATATCGGCATCCTGCTTGCCAATTTCCTGTGCGGTCTCGCTTGCATCACGTCCACCTCACGCATGATTTATGCCTTTGCGCGCGATGGCGGTCTGCCGGGCAGCAAGTGGCTGAAGCAGGTTGACCATAAACATCGCTCGCCGGTCGCGGCCATTTGGTTTACCGCTGTTCTGGCAATCGCCGCCACGTTATACTCTCCGGCCTTCACGGCACTGACGGCGGGCTCGGCGATGTTCCTGTTCATATCCTACACAATGCCGACTCTTGCCGGCCTGTTCGCCGAAGGTAAATCCTGGACCGAATTCGGGCCGTTCCGGCTCGGCGTGTTTTCCAAGCCTTTGGCGCTCATCTCGGTGCTCGGCGCGGCATTGCTCATCTATGTAGGCACGCGTCCGCCCAATGATATTCTGGACAACTACTTCATCGGTCTGCTCGTGCTGCTGGCGGTTATCTGGTTCGGCTATGCGCGCAAGCACTTCCCCGGCCCGCCAATTGGCGCCCGCGCGGTAGCGGCGCGCGCCGCCGAGATCATGGCGGAGGAAACCGCGCTCCAAGGCGCCATCGACTGAGGATTTTATAAGACGGCCCGGTGCCTTGGCGCCGGGTCCGCCAGCCTGAAGGAGATGAAACCCCGTGCAAGAGCTTTACGCCCCCTTGATAGAACGCGCCGCACCCGCTTCTGGCGCAGTGAATGTGGTGATTATCTGCGAGCATGCCAGCAATATCATTCCCGAGCGTTTTCAAAATCTCGGCCTGGATACAAAAACGCTCAAAACCCATATCGCCTGGGACCCCGGCGCCCTGGGTGTTGCGCAAGAGTTGCGCCGCCGCCTGCGGGCCGATCTCGTCGCGGGCTCTGTGTCGCGGCTGCTCTATGACTGCAACCGCCCCCCCGAGGCACCCAGCGCCATGCCTGAGATGTCTGAGATATTTGAAATTCCGGGCAACAGGAATTTAAGCCAAGCCGACCGCGAGGCGCGCACCAACGCCATCTATGCGCCGTATTGTAAGGCGCTCATGGATATTCTCGATGAACGCGCTACGGGTGTGCTGATTACGGTCCACAGCTTCACGCCTGTTTACCATGGTGTTCGCCGCGAGTGCGAAATCGGGGTCCTGCACGATTCCGACAGCCGGCTGGCGGACGCCATTCTGGCGGTACAAAATAATGAGTTTCCATATAATCTAGATCGTAACGTTCCCTACAGCGCTTCAGATGGCGTGACCCACACGCTCAAAACCTTCGCCGTCGCGCGCGGCTGGCCTAATGTCATGCTCGAAATCCGCAATGATTTAATTGAAACCGACATGCAGCAGAAAATTATGGCAGGCCATCTGGCGGCATTGCTCGAAGTGGCTATCTCTAACCTGAAAGAAGCAGAAAATGTCTGAAGAAAGTTACAAAAACATTGCCACCAAGGTCGAAGCCGGCGAGATTGATACCATCCTGGTTTGTCTCGTTGATATGCAGGGCCGCCTGATGGGAAAGCGTTTCCATGCGCATAATTTCCTCAAGCATGCGGTGCATGAAACGCATTGTTGCAATTATCTCCTGGCCACATGCCTTGAGATGTCCACCCCCGGGGGCTACCGCTCCAGCTCATGGGCAAATGGTTATGGGGATTACACCCTGCACCCTGATCTCTCAACCTTCCGCCTGGTGCCCTGGCTGCCGGGCACCGCGATGGTGCTGTGTGACATTATCGATCATACCACCCACGCCCCTGTTACCCATTCACCGCGCCAGATGCTGAAGCGCCAGATCGAACGTCTGTCCGCCCTTGGCGGTTATGAGGCGATGATGGCAACCGAGCTTGAGTTTTTTCTCTTTGAAGGCACGGTCGATGAAAATCGCAAGCGCGGCTTTCATGGCATCACGCCGGTCGGCGGTTTCAGCCAGGATTACCATATCTTCCAGACCACCAAGGAAGAATCGGTCATGCGTCCGCTGCGCAACCATCTTTTCGCCGCCGGCATAGAAGTTGAGTGCAGCAAGGGCGAAGCGGAGATGGGCCAGGAAGAGTTGAATCTGCGTTACGCTTCCGCTTTGGCCTGCGCCGATCAGCACACATTCGCCAAGCACGCGACCAAGGAAATCGCCTGGCAGAACGGTGTCAGCGCCACCTTCCTGCCCAAATGGCGCGCCGACAAGGTGGGCTCGTCGAGCCACATCCATTGCTCGCTGTTCAAAGACGGCGCCAATGCTTTTCACGATCCCAGCCGGCCGCATGGCAAATCCGAGCTGATGGATCATTTTGTTGCCGGCCTGCTGGCCTATGCGCCTGAATACACTTATTTCCTGGCCCCCTATGTCAACAGCTACAAGCGTTTTCGCAAGGGCACCTTCGCACCCACCAAAATTGTCTGGTCGGTTGATAACCGCACCGCCGGTTTCCGCCTGTGCGGCGCCGCCAGCAAGGGCGTGCGCATCGAATGCCGCATCGCGGGCTCTGATGTAAACCCTTATCTCGCCCAGGCCGCGCTTCTGGCGGCGGGCATCGCGGGCATCGAGAAAAAGCTGCCGCTGGGCGAACCTAGCCGGGGCGATCTCTATGAGCAGAAACAGATCGGCGAGATTCCACGCACGCTGCGTGCCGCCACGGAAACCTTGCGCCATTCCAAAATGCTGCACGAGGCATTCGGGGAAGAGGTCGTAGAACATTATACCCGCGCCGCCGAAGTTGAGCAGGAAGAGTTCGACATCGCGGTCACCGACTGGGAAATCGCCCGCGGCTTCGAGAGGTGCTGAGATGAGCCAGCTGACCCTGATTTCCCCCATTGACGGCGCCGTGCTCGCCGTCCGCGAGACGCTGAACCAGGCGGCCGCCATAGCGGCGGCGGCGCGGGCCAGATCGGCTCAGCACGCCTGGGCGGCCAGGCCGCTTGATGAGCGCATCGCGCTGGTGCGCAAGGCGGTCGAGATAATCGGCCAGCAAACCGATCGCATGACACATGAACTCGCCCTGCAAATGGGCCGCCCGGTGCGCTATGGCGGTGAATTCCGGGGCTTTTCCGAACGCGCCGATTACATGTGCGGCATCGCGCCCGACGCCCTCAAACCCCTGGTGATCGAGGACAGCGCCACCGCGCTGCGCCAGATCACGCGCGAGCCGCTAGGCGTCGTTCTGGTCATCGCGCCCTGGAACTATCCGTACATGACGGCCATCAACACCATCGCCCCGGCTTTGGTTGCCGGTAACAGCGTGCTGCTCAAACATTCAGAGCAGACTTTTCTGGTCGGCGAGCATCTGGCCGAGGCATTCCTCGCGGCCGGCATCCCCGCCGATGTGTTCGCGCATATATTCCTCGACCACGACACCACGGCACAGCTCATATCGGGCCGTCATGTCAATTTCGTCAATTTCACCGGCTCGGTGCGCGGTGGCAAGGCCATTGAAACCGCGGCGGCGGGCACGTTCATTTCCGTCGCCACCGAGCTTGGCGGCAAAGACCCGGCCTATGTGCGCGCTGACGCCAATCTCGACGCGGCGGTGGAGGGCGTGATGGATGGCGCCATGTTCAATGCCGGCCAATGCTGCTGCGGCATTGAACGCATCTATGTGCATGAAAGCCTGTTTGAGGCGTTCGTTGAAAAGGCGGTCGCCTGGGTCAATGGCCTCAGGCTGGGCAACCCGCTCAACGCCGAGACCACCATCGGCCCCATGGCCAATATCCGCTTCGCGCGCCTGGTGCGTGAACATATCGCGGATGCGGTTGCGCATGGCGCCATCGCGCATATCAGCCCCAGCCCGGCCGATGATGGCGCCACGTATGTAACACCGCAAATCCTCACCAATGTCACCCATGATATGCGCGTAATGCGAGAGGAAACCTTCGGCCCCGTGGTTGGCATCATGCCGGTCAAGGATGACGAGCAGGCCATAGAGTTGATGAATGACAGTGATTTCGGGCTCACGGCGTCCATCTGGACCCAAGACAGCGCCGCCGCCCAAGCCATTGGCGCGCGGCTTGAAACCGGCACCGTATTCATGAACCGCTGCGACTATCTCGACCCCGCCCTCTGCTGGACTGGCTGCAAGGACACCGGCCACGGCGCCGGCCTCTCGGTGCTGGGGTACCAGGCGCTGACACGGCCCAAATCCTATCATCTCAAAAAGAAAGCCTGAACCATGAACCTTACCGCCAACTGGTCCTACCCCACCGCCATCCGCTTTGGTGCGGGGCGTATCCGAGAACTGCCCGCCGCCTGCGCGGCAGCCGGCATCAAACGCCCCCTGCTGGTGACGGATCGCGGCCTGGCCACGCTGCCCGTCACGGCCGCGACGCTCGATATTCTCGAAGCCGCCGGTCTTGGCCGCGCCTTGTTCGCCGATGTCAATCCCAACCCGAATGAGCAGAATCTCGCCGCGGGCATAGCGGCTTTCAAGGCTGGCAGCCATGATGGCGTCATCGCATTCGGCGGTGGTTCGGGGCTTGATCTTGGCAAGCTCATCGCCTTCCAGGCTCACCAGACCCGCCCGGTCTGGGACTTTGAAGACATTGGCGACTGGTGGACGCGCGCCGACGCCGGCGCCATCGCCCCCATCATCACCGTGCCCACCACGGCGGGCACGGGCTCCGAGGTCGGGCGCGCCGGCGTGCTTACCAATTCGGTAACGCATGAGAAGAAGATCATCTTTCACCCCAAAATTCTGGCGGCGGTGGTCATTTCCGATCCCGAACTGACGGTGGGCATGCCCAAACACATCACCGCCGGCACGGGCATGGATGCCTTCGCCCACTGCCTGGAAGCCTATTGCTCGCCTTTCTTCCACCCCATGTCGCAAGGCATTGCCCTTGAAGGCCTGCTTCTGGTGAAAGACTACCTGCCCCGCGCCTATAATAACGGCACCGACATCGAGGCCCGTTCCCACTTGCTGGCGGCGGCGATGATGGGGGCGGTGGCCTTCCAGAAGGGGCTGGGCGCCATTCATGCCATCAGCCATCCCATTGGGGCGCTTTACAATACCCATCACGGCACCACCAACGCGGCGGTCATCGTGCCGGTATTGCATTTCAACCGTCCGGCGATCGAAGCCCGCATCGAGGCCGCCGCCCGCTATCTCGGCATTACTGGCGGGTTTGATGGCTTCTGCGCCTTTGTGACTGACCTGAACGCCTCGCTCGGCATCCCGGCGAATTTGCGCGAGCTCGGCGTCACCGCCCCCGACATCGACGCGATTTTGGCGGGCGCGTTGAAAGACCCTTCAGCCGGCGGCAACCCGGTTGAGCTGACGGCCGCCAACACCCGCCCCCTCATTGAAGCCTGCCTGGGCTGACCTCCCCCGCCCGGACGCGCGATTTTGCCGCGTCCGGGCACCATACCCGTTAACAGGAACCCGCCATGACCGATCATTTCGTCTCCGCGCCCCTCGCCGATCAGGCCATCGCGCAGGCCATCAATGCCGAGCTTGAGCGCCAGCAAACGCAAATCGAGTTGATTGCCTCTGAAAACATCGTCTCTGCCGATGTCCTGGCGGCGCAGGGCTCGGTGCTCACCAACAAATATGCCGAAGGCTACCCCGGCAAGCGCTATTATGGCGGCTGCGAGCATGTTGATGTGGTGGAGACGCTGGCCATCGAGCGGCTCAAAACGCTGTTCGGCGCCGCCTATGCCAATGTCCAGCCGCATTCGGGCGCGCAGGCCAACCAAGCGGTGTTTCTGGCGCTGCTCCAGCCTGGTGACAAGATCATGGGTCTGTCGCTCGCCCATGGCGGCCACCTCACCCATGGCTCGCCGGTCACCATGTCGGGCAAATGGTTCCAGGTCGTCTCCTACGAGGTCGAGCCCGATACCCATTTGATCGATATGGACAAGGTGCGCGATAAGGCACTGGCCGAGCGGCCCAGGCTGATTATCGCCGGCGCCTCCGCCTATCCCCGCCAATTTGATTTCAAGCGCTTTCGTGAAATCGCCGATGAGGTTGGGGCGTATTTGATGGTGGATATGGCCCATTATGCCGGTCTCATCGCGGCGGGTGAATATCCCACCCCCGTGCCGCATGCGCATGTCACCACCTCGACCACGCATAAAACATTGCGCGGCCCGCGCGGCGGCGTGATTCTGACCAACGACGCCGATTTAGCCAAGAAGCTTAACGCGGCGGTGTTCCCTGGCAACCAGGGCGGGCCGCTGATGCATGTTATTGCCGCCAAGGCGGTGGCGTTCGGCGAGGCGCTGCGCCCGGCCTTCAAGGAGTACGCCCGCCAGGTGGTGGCCAATGCCCGCGCGCTGGCCGAACTGCTCAAAGCGAACGGGCTGGGTATCGTCTCGGACGGCACGGACAGCCATATCGTGCTGGTTGATCTGCGCCCCAAGGGCGTGACCGGCAAGGCCGCCGAAATCGCCCTTGAGCGCGCCGGGCTGACCTGCAACAAGAACGCCATTCCCTTCGACCCAGAAAAGCCGTTTGTCACCTCGGGCATCCGCTTGGGCAGCTCGGCGGGCACCACGCGCGGCTTCAAAGAGGCTGAGTTCCGGCTGGTGGGAGAGTTGATCTTGGAGGTGATAAACGCCCTTGCCGCCAACCATGAGGGCGACAGCGCGGTTGAAGCGCGCGTGCGCGCCCGGGTACGCGGTCTCTGCCAAGCTTTTCCTGTTTACGGGTAGCCATCATGTTCATCTCGACCTTCGAGATCTTCAAACCCGGCATCGGCCCCTCATCATCCCACACAATGGGGCCGATGGTGGCGGCCGCGCGTTTTCTGGCCGCGCTGCGGGCGGGGCAGGGCGGCGGCATACCGGCGGCCATCAGCGTCTCGCTGCATGGCTCGCTGGCCTTCACCGGCAAAGGCCACGGCACCGACCGCGCGGTGGTGCTTGGCCTGTTGGGCTGGCTGCCTGAAACCCTTGATCCCGACACGGCGGAAGGCGAGCGCGCCCGCGCCATGCAAGAGCGGGTCATCCACCCTGCGGGGCTCGGTCCGGTCAAATTCAACCCCGCGCAGGATGTGGTGTTCGATTACGGACCGCCGCTTGAACACCATGCCAACGGCATGATCTTCCGGGCCTTCGATGCACAGGGCAATGAGACGCTCAGCATCACCTATTACTCGATCGGCGGCGGCTTCGTGCAAACGGCCGAGGAAATCTCGGCGGCAGGCGCAAACACCACGGCGCGGCTTGGCGAGCCTGCTTATCCCTATCCCTTCCACAGCGCGGCCGAGATGCTTGCCATGGGCAATGAGGCGGGCAAGACCATCGCCGAGATGATACGCGCCAACGAGCTGGCTCACGGCGTCATTGATCTCGATGCCGGGCTCGATGGCATCTGGGATGCCATGAATGCCTGCATAGATCGCGGCCTGTCGCACGAGGGCACGCTGCCCGGCGGCTTGAATGTGCGCCGGCGCGCGAAGGCGCTGCACGAGAGCCTGCTGCGCCAGCGCTTCGCCAACCGCCAGCCGCCGCATGCCGCCAATGACTGGATCAGCGTCTACGCCATGGCTGTAAATGAGGAAAACGCCGCGGGCGGACGCGTGGTAACCGCCCCCACCAACGGCGCCGCGGGCACGGTGCCCGCCGTGCTGCGCTATTGGCTCACCCACTGCGATGACGTGACGGTCGAGCGGCGCCGAGACTTTCTGCTCACCGCCGCCGCCATTGGCGGGCTGATCAAAATGAATTCCTCCATCTCGGGCGCTGAAGTGGGCTGCCAGGGCGAGGTCGGGTCGGCCGCATCCATGGCCGCCGCCGGGCTATGCGCCGCGCTGGGCGGCTGCAACGCCCAAATCGAGAATGCCGCCGAGATCGCGCTTGAGCATCATCTAGGTCTCACCTGCGACCCCGCCGGCGGGTTGGTGCAGGTGCCGTGCATTGAGCGCAACGCCCTGGGGGCCATCAAGGCGGTCTCGGCGGCCTCGCTGGCGCTGCATTCCGATGGCAGCCATTTCATGCCGCTCGATAATTGCATCCGCGTCATGCTGCAAACCGGGCGCGACATGAATGCCAAATACAAGGAAACCTCAACCGGCGGCATTGCCATAAACCTGCCGGCATGCTGACGGGCAAGGCACTTTTGGCTAATAAGCCCGACCAGCCTTATCAACTGGCGCCGTCGCGGCAGATTTTCATCCGCGATCTGGGGGAGCACGTCATACCCTAGTGCGCTGGACAGCAAAAAGCCGCCTTTCGGCGGCTTTAATGCGTTGGTTTAATTGTCTTTTCTTGTTGCGGGGGCACGATTTGAACGTGCGACCTTCAGGTTATGAGACGGAACAGCATTAAATTTAATCAAGTATATTCTTATGTCTTTCGAAATAGCATGTGCACTACCCTAAATTCTGCACTTAAAAATCCTCGCTCGTTTCGATTTTTGGCTCAAAATGCCCTAATTGGCCAACCTAAACACAACGCCCGCACCGTTTAACGCGAGGCGTACCCAAACTTCCCATTTGGCCTCCCAAAAACTCCGGGCGGACTGAAGGATGTCACTTCGCAAAATAGGCGTGAACATATCTGGCCTCGTTTGCTCCCGCCCCTTCAGCATTCCTTCACCCGAAAAACCTCCCCTGTCCCCGCATCGCGGACCAAATCAACGCGGGCACCATCCCAGTGATAATCAAGATGGCGCCCTTGCACAGGCGGCATCGCCAGGTCCGGATAAAACAGCCCTACACAAACACCGTCAGGGTCGCGCCTGCTGGGGTAAACCAGCCCTTGGGACCCTCCGCCCCGCAAGGCCGCCGCCAATTGTTGTGCCATGGTGTAATCATCCCGGTCCAGCGCAGGCAGAAATAAGGCAATCCCGCCCCGCAGGTCATGCAGCGATGCCTGGATATCCAGCACCAGCTCCCGGAATTGCGAGGTCCAGCTAGGCGGCTGGCTGGTCTGTGCCATGAAGCGGGCGTGGTGGTGAATGGTTTCAAACAGGGCCGTCTCATATGTCCGCGCGGCGTACAGCACGCCATAAGCCCCTGCGCTGAACCGGCTCGGGCGCTCAGGGCTGACATGCGTGAAGGGGGCCATGAGGTAACTCGCCCCCGGTCCAGAAACGCGCCGCTCCACCGGTACCAGATCAAGGGCGCCGATCGTTTCCATGAGGCGCGGATTGGTCTTCTGCTCGGCGGCGATCAACAAGGGCCAATCTTCTGGATCGGCAATATCCTCGAACAAATCGACAGGCGGGCACAGGCTGCGGATGATCCGCCTGGCACCAACCCAATGAACCGGCGAGATGGGTACGATCGACGGGTCGATCACCAGCCGCCACGCTCCGCGTCCAGATAATGCCGCACGCGCATGAGGTCGGTTAACTCACCATGGAGCATA
>JAKBAQ010000075.1 GCA_021808985.1 Pseudomonadota bacterium | reverse complement strand
GGCGTGCGTTCATTTACATGCGCTGGGCGCAGGATGCCATGTCGCTCAGCCTGTTCATCAACCGCCTGCCCCATTCGCACGTGCTGCGCTGCGCGGGCACCGCCGTGTTCATGACCGGAAATCCCGACTATGTGCCCGGCGCGCTGCTGCACAACCTCAAGCACAACAAGGTGCTGCACGAGCGGGTGCTGTTCGTCACCGTCCGCACGCTCGATATTCCCTATGCCACGGCGAGGCAGCGGGCCACGCTCACGGAGGCGGCGCCTGGCATATATCAGGTGACGCTCAATTTCGGCTTCATGGAAAGCCCGGATGTGCCGCGCACGCTTGAAACGCTTCCCGGCCTGGCGTTCGACCCGATGAGCACCAGCTATTTTTTCGGGCGGGAGAGTTATGTGCTGACCACCGTGCCGAAGCTGGGCTTCCTCCGCCGCCGGCTGTTTCTGGGCATGGCGCGCAACGCCATCCCAGCCACCGAATTCTTCCAGATCCCATCTGAGCGTGTCGTCGAGCTGGGCGTGAGCATCGCCATCTGACCCCGCTGAACGGCCTTGCCTTGGGCCTGTTCCTGGCACCATAAACTGGCATGCCCATTCAGCATGATGCTCCGGAGCCGCAGGAGCCCGGCCCGGCGGCGTTGCACCGGGCCGCCGGGCCGGGCGAAAACAACTGGGAAGCCTATCTGCTCTCCGGCGCGCTGCTGGCCGTCACCACGATGCTCGGCACCACGCTCGGCCGGATTATCCCGCCCGAGGCGATGGGGCTTATCTTCACCGGGCTGATCGCCGCCATGGCCAGCCATGCCGGGCGCGCCGCCGGGCTGTTCACCGCGCTGGCCGCTTTCCTGCTGTGGAATTTCTATTTTCTGCCGCCGCTGCACACTTTCTCGGTGGCCAACCCGCAGGATGTTGTCGCGCTGGCGGTGTTTTTGCTGGTGGGGCTGTTGACCGGGCAGCTGGCCGGCCGGGTGCGCCAGGAGGCGGCGGCGGCGGCGGCGCGGGTGGAGGCGCTGCGGCGTGTCTCGGTCTTCGCGCAGCGGCTCTCCCGCGCGGCGACACTGACGGATGTGCTGAACGTCGCCGCCGAGGAAGCCGCCGCCCTGGTGGGACAGGGCGCCATATGGCTCGCCACGCCCGCGGGGCTGCAGCTTGAGGCCTGCCGCCCGGCTGAAACGCCGCCTGACGGCATCGCGCTGGAGGCCGCCCGCGCCTGCCTGGAAACCGGGGCGGAAACCGGGCTTGGCACCAGGCGGCTGGCCGCGAATAATTGGCGCTGCCTGCCGCTGACCGGCAATGCCGGACGGCTCGGCGTGCTGTGCGTGCGCCCCGCCGCCGCGCCGCTCGCGCCCCAGGCACAGGCGCTGAACGCGCTGGCCGGGCAGACGGCCCTCGCCGTGGAGCGCGCGCGGTTGTCTCTGCAGGCGGCCTGCGCGCAGGCCCAGGAGGACAGCCAGCAGCTGCGCAATGCGCTGCTCTCCTCGCTCAGCCATGACCTGCGCACGCCGCTGACCTCGATCCGCGGCGCGGCGGAGACGCTCACCCAGGCCGGCCCCGCGCTTGACGAGGCGACGCGCGCCGACCTGCTGGCCAGCATCACCCAGGACAGCGCGCGCATGACCAGGTTTCTCAGCAACCTCATGGACGTGGCGCGCGCCGAGGCCGGGGGCTTGAAAGTGCGCCAGGAGCGGGTGCGGCTGGAGGAGGTGATCGAGGCGGCGATCAGCCGGGTCAACGGCACGCTGCCCACCCGGCTCGACCTCGCCGCCGCGCATGTGCGGGCCGACCCGGGGCTGCTGGAGCAGGTGCTCGTGAATCTGCTGGAGAATGCGGTGAAATACGCCCCGCCTGACAGCCATATCCGCATTTCGGCCAGCCGGCGGGCTGAGACGGTTTGTCTGGAGGTGGCGGATGAAGGCGTGGGGATCGCCCCCGAGGAGCTGGCGGCGGTGTTTGACAGTTTCTTCCGCGCCAGCCGGGGCGACCGGGTGGCGCCCGGCACCGGGCTGGGGCTCGCCATCGCCAAGGCTTTCACCGAGGCGATGGGCGGGACGATCCGCGCCCAGAGCCCGCGCGCCGACCTGCCGGCCGACGGCCTGCCCGGCACCATCATCGCCGTGGAGCTGCCCGCCGCATGATGAAAACCCGTATCCTGGTGGTTGACGATGAACCGCAGATCCACCGGTTTCTCGCCCCGGCCCTGCGCGCGGCCGGGTATGAGCCGCTGCGCGCCGAGCGCGGCGAAGAGGCGCTGCGCCAGGCGGCGGCGCTGGCGCCCGATCTCGTGCTACTGGATCTGGGCCTGCCCGACCGTGACGGCCAGCAGGTATTGGCCCAGCTGCGGGCATTCTCGGAAGTGCCGGTGATCGTGCTCTCAGCCCGCGACCGCGAGGTTGAAAAAATCGCGGCGCTGGATGCGGGGGCGGATGATTATGTTGAAAAGCCGTTCGCCCTGGGGGAGCTGCTGGCACGCATCCGCACCGCCCTGCGCCACCACAAGCCGCCCGCCGGCGCGAACGAGGCATTGGAGCTGGGCGCGCTGCGCCTGGCCGCCGATTCGCTGCAGGTGGAGCTGGCGGGCGCGCAGATCACGCTCACCCGCCGCGAACATGGGCTGCTGCTGCTGCTGATCCGCAACCGCGGGCGGGTTCTCACCCACCGCCAGCTGCTCACCGCCCTGTGGGGGCCGGACCATGGCGAGGATGTCGCCTATCTGCGCGTCTATATCGGGCAGCTGCGGCGCAAGCTGGGGAGCGAAATATCGGCCCTGCTCAAGACCGAACCGGGCATCGGCTACCGGCTGGAGGAGTAAGGCCGCATCCGGCGCCGGCTTGCCCGGGCCGCCGCATCATGGCTGCCCGAGCAGCACCTCGCCATCCCATGCCGGCCCCGCGACCGTGGGGCCGCGGCTTTGCGTCCATGCCCCCGGCAGGGCGGATTTCAGAATCCGCAAGGCGCCGTTCACATCACCGCGTTCATCGACAAGGCTGGCCAGCGGCTTCAGATGCTCGACCGTCTCGGCGACCACGCTGCCAATCCAGAGCGGGCGGGTGCCCGCGCCGGCGGACAGCACGGTGCCGGATCGCCAAAGGCGCAAAATCAGGCGCTGGTTGGCGGGAACATCGCCGCCCGTCTTGATCAGCACCAGCACCTCGGCGCGGCCATTGTCGAGATGCGGCAACACCGGCAGCGCGGCGGGCCTTGCATTGGGCAGCAGCCATTCCACCAGCGAGGGAAAATCCCAACTCACGGGCCGCCGCCAGCCCTGGGCCAGCAAGGCGGCCCGCAGCGGCGCGAGCGGCCCGGCCCATTGCAGGGTGAAGGGCTCCTCGTAATCGCCCAGCAGATCCACCCGCCGCACCGGCAGCGCCGCCCAGCCGCCAGCGCGCCAGCTGGCCAGAGGCATGCTGCGCGCCAGCGGGGCGAGCGCATAGCGGCGCATATCCGCCGAGTGCGCGGTGGCGATATGCAGCCCCCCGGCGGCAACCAGCGCGGCCAGGGCAACCCCGGCCAAACCGCGCGCCCGCACATCCCGGCGGGCATGCTGCAGGTACACAATGCCGAGCAGCGCCATCCAGGCCACGCCGAAGGCTAAGCCCGCCATCACGTCAGAAAGCCAGTGCGCGCCCAGATACAGCCGGGAAAACGCGATGGCGCTCACGAACAGAACCGCCGCGAGCGTTACCGCGAGGCGGGCGCGCGCGCCGAACTCGCGGCAGAGCAGCACCACCAGGAAGCCGTAGAGCGCCACGCTGGCGGTGGCATGGCCGCTGGGGAAGGAATAGCGGCTCCAGCCGTGATAGATCATCTCCGGCCTCGGCTGCTGCAGGGTGATCTTGAACAAAAACGCGAACAGGCTGGCCCCGGCCACGGCAACAACCCCATAGGCGGCTGCCCGCCAGGCCCGCTGCCAGGCGAGCCACGCCAGAACCGCGAGCAGAACCGGCACAACCACGCGGGCATCGCCCAGCTCCGTTATCGCCACCATCACCTGATCAACCGCCGGCACGCGCAGCGATTGCAGCAGGTGAAACACCGCCCGGTCGGCGCGCACCAACGGGTCACCGGCGATGACATCCTGCAGCACGCCAAGAAACAGCCACAGCCCGCCGATCAGCGTGAGGCCCAGCACCAGCAGCCCCAGCGCCTCGGGCCGGTCCGGCTCGAGCAGCGAACGCGCCAGCCGGCGCGTCCAGCCATCTCCGGCGCCGGCCCATTGCCGCACCGGCCCGCGCAGCCGCGCCAGCAGCCCGACCATGCGCCGGATGGCCCATGGCGTGAGCCACACCAGGAGCCCCACGGCCAGCGCCACAATCAAGGCCAGCACCACAAGCCGGCCGGCAATGGCGTGCAGAACCGTGAGCGAGGCGCCGATGGCCATGCCAAAGACGATATGCGCCAGCGCGAACAGCCCGGCGGCGCAGGCATCAACCGCGTAAAACCGCGCCAGCGCCATGCCCGACATGCCCGCCACCATGGGAATGGCGGCGCGCACGCCCGGCAGGAACCGCGAGATCAACACCGCCTTGCTGCCATGGCGGGCGAAGAACGCCTCGCCAGAGGCCAACAGCCCAGGCCGGGCGCGCAGCGGCCAGAGCACCATGGCGCGCTGCTTGTAATGGCGCCCGAACAGATACGAGAAACCATCGCCCGCGATGGCCCCGGCCGCGGTGGCGCCGATCAGCGGCCACATGGCCAGCGCCCCGCCGGGCACCAGCGCGCCAAGCCCGACAATGACCGCCGTGCCCGGCACCAGCGCCCCGGCCACCGGAAACGCCTCCGCGCCGGCAAGCAGAAAAGCCAGCCCATAGGCCAGCAGGCTGTGCGCGGCGGCAAACGCCATGATGGCGGAGACAAAGGCTTGCATCAGGCGCTCAGCCTATCGCGCCGCCGCTCAGACGCCAAATCTCCGCTCGCGCCGCTGATAGGAGCGGATGGCGCGCAGATAATCGATCCGCCGCAGCACCGGCCAGTTCACGTCGCAGAAATACAGCTCGCTATGCACGCTCTGCCAGAGCATGAAGCCGGAGAGCCGCACCTCTCCGCTGGTGCGGATGATCAGGTCCGGGTCTGGCATGTCGGCCAGATAGAGATGCCGCCGGATCGCCTCGGGTGTAACCAGGGATGCCGCCTGCGCCACGGAAAGCCCTTGAGCCCCGCAATCATCAAGGAACCCGCGCACCGCATCGGCGATTTCCTGGCGCCCGCCATAGCCGATGGCGAGTGTCACCGTGAGCTGGTCATTGCCGCGCGTGGCGGCCTCGGCGGCATCCAGCGCCTCCAGCAGGGCTGGGGGCAACAGATCCCGCCGCCCCATGGCGGCGATGTGCACGCCTTTGCGGTGGATATGCGGGTCGGCCGCCAAAGCGCGCATCTTGGCCTCGACCGCGCCGAAAATGCCGCCAATCTCGGATTCCGGGCGGCGCAGATTATCCGGCGAGAAGACCCAGAGCGTGACCATGCGCACGCCCAGCGCGGCGCTCCAGGCCAGGATATCATCAAGCTTGGCGGCCCCGAGACGGTAGATGGCTTCAGGGTTCCGCATGCCGCTTTCCCGGGCATGGCGGCGGTTGCCGTCGAGGATGATGCCGACATGGCCGGGCATGGGCTGAGCGCACACCTGTTTTTGCAACCGGCGCTCATACAGCCCGTAAACCAGCCGCCATACAGGGCGCGACACCAGCCGCAAGCCACGCCGAAACGGCGGCGCGGCCATGGCCAGGAATTTCCTCCGCCGGTTCGGCGTTAAACGGGTTGCCGGTTCAGGCGTGTCCACTGTGCGAATCTCGTTCATCTACTCATGGCTTGCATGCGATCCCGCGCCGAAGGACTGGGTTGAGGGCCATCTATAGGCAATTATCGCATCTGGAAAAGCTTTTGCCGTTTTTTAGCCCCCATCCATAGCGAGACCGGCACGATATCCGGTTGATTAAGCAGCCCGGCCAGCCAGCACAGGCAAACACCAAATATGTAGCCGATCGATTAAATATTATTGACTCGCCCGCCCGCGCAGATAAAGCTTGCCGTGATACGCAGAGGAGCGCCCAAAATGCACCAGCCCCACCCGCTTACGGCCATGCCCGTGGCGGCTGACTTGCCGCCTCCGCCGGCACTCCCCTGCTCCGCCGCCCGCCACGGGGCCTGCGCGCCATGACAGCTTCGGCGCTGGCGGGCCTGAGCCGCCAGCGCGCCGATTACGCGCGCGGCTGGAGCGCGACCTCGTCTTTCTTCGCCGCTGAAGGCCATTACGCCTGGATGGCGGAACAGCTGGCCGGCAGCCGGCGCGTGCTGGAAATTGGCTGCGGGGTTGGCTTTTCCTCGGCGGCGCTGTGCGCGGCGGGGCATGAGCTGGTGGCGCTGGATGAAAACCCGGCCTGCGTGCGCGCCACTTGCGCGAGGCTGCGGGAGGCTGGCGTTCCGGCCCGCCCCTTGTTGCGCGGCAGGCCGGTGGCCGGCCGGGATGGGCGCTATGCCATCCGCTACCTGCCCATGCCCGCGGATGCGCCCCCCGCCGGGCTGGTGGTGGAGGGTGACGCGATGAATGACGGGACGCTGCTTGCCTGGCTTGTCAACGGCCCATGTTTTGACGGCATGGCCTGCTGGCTGGTCGGCACCCACCATGCGCGCGGCCAGAATTTGTGCCTCGAGGGGCTGGGCATAACCAGCGCCGCGGGGTTGCGCCTGGCGCTGCACCGGCAGGTTTATGCCCTGGCCGGGCGGGTGCTGCGCCCAGGCGGGCGGCTGAGCATTATCGACCGCATGCAGAAACCCGCCACGGCGGCGCTTGAGGCCGAAATCGCCGCCAGCCATGCGCGGCTGGCGCACGGCACGGGAATGCGCCCGCAAGCCCCCGCATATCGCTGCTACCGCGAGCCGGAGACAGGAACGAGAATGACCGCGACCGGCGGGTTCGACAGCACGCGGCTGGCGCTCGTCTCGGTCACTTCGCTCAAGGATTAGCCGGGGCTGATCTCCCGCGCGGCGGCATTCGTTGCTTCCGCGCCCGGCTTCACAAATTAAATTAATCAGCTAATTATTATACACCTGCGCTTTGGAGGACATGTATGGACCGCCTTAATCAGAAATGGATATTGCAGCACCGGCCCGCTGGAGGTGTCAGCGCCGCTGACCTGGAGCTGGTGCACGCGCCCGTGCCGCCCCCGCGTGATGGTGAGCTGCTGGTGCGCAACCTCTACCTCTCGCTGGACCCAACCAACCGGCTGTGGATGAGCGCGCGCGAGCAATATCTGCCGCCCGTGGGAATTGGCGAGGTGATGCGCGGCGTGACCGTAGGCGTGGTGGAGGAAAGCAGGGCCGACGGCTTTGCGCCGGGGGATATCGTGATGCCCGGCGAAGGCGGATGGCAGCTCTACACCATCTCCGCCGCCCGGCTGGCACGCAAGCTGAAGCCGGTGCCGGGCGTGCCGCTGACGGCGCATCTCTCAATCCTCGGCCCCACCGGGCTGACCGCCTATTTCGGCCTGCTGGAGATCGGCCAGCCCAAGCCCGGCGAGGTGCTGGTGGTCTCGGCCGCCGCGGGGGCCGTGGGGTCGGCTGTCGGGCAGATCGGCAAGATCATGGGCTGCAAGGTGATCGGCATCGCCGGCGGGCCGGCGAAATGCGCCTGGCTGACCGGGGCGCTCGGGTTCGACGGCGCGGTGGACTACAAGGCCGAGGATGTGGGCGCGGCGCTGGACCGGCTCTGCCCGGAGGGCGTGGACATCGACTTCGAGAATGTCGGCGGCACGATCATGAATGCGGTGTTCGAGCGGCTGCGCCAGAACGGGCGTATGGCGCTGTGCGGCATGATCGCAGGTTATAACGATGAAGGGCCGCTGCCGGGGCCAAGGGATTTCGGCCGGATCCTGATGCAGCGCCTGACGGTGCGGGGCTTTATCGTCATCGATTACCTGCCACGCGCCCGCGAGGCGTTCACCAGGCTTGGCCAATGGATCGCCGAGGGGCGGCTTAAATGGAAGGACCATGTGGTGGAGGGCGGCTTGGCCGGGGCGCCGGACGCGCTGAGCCGGCTGTTCACCGGCAACCATGACGGCAAGCTGCTGCTGCGCATTTCCCCCGAACCATGACGCCGGAGGACCCATAATGATCAAGATCGTCTTCTGCCTGCGGCGGTTGCCGTCGCTCTCGCTGCCGGCGTTCCACGCCTATTGGTACGAGACCCATGCGCCGCTGGTGCGCGAGGTGGCGCCGGCGCTGCGCATCCGCCGCTATACCCAGAGCCATAGCTTTGCCGATCCGCGCATCATGCCCGCGGTGGCGGCGCGCGGCTGCGGCGTGGCACCCTATGACGGCGTGGCGGAGCTTTGGTGGGAGACTATCGGCGATATCCTCGCCGCCGGGGCCACGCCCGAGAGCCGCGCCGCCGGGCGGCGGCTGCTGGCCGATGAGCGCAATTTCATCGACCTTGAGAACTCGACACTGTTTTTCACGCAGGAGCACGAAATCATCACGCGCGCATGACGCCGTCTGATGAGGGGAAAGGGATGGAAACATGGATCAACGTTTGGCGGGAAGGGTTGTCATCGTCAGCGGCGGCACGCGCGGCATGGGTGAGGCGGTGGTGCGCGGCATCATCCGGCATGGCGGCAAGGCCGCGTTCGGCGGGCGCGATGAGGCGGCGGGCCGGAAGATTGCGCAGGATCTGGGCGGGAATGCGCTGTTCGTGCCGCAGGATGTGAGCCTGGCCGCCGACTGGGACAATATCGTGGCGCAAACGCTGGCGCGTTTTGGCCATGTCAGCGGCCTTGTGAACAATGCAGGCTATTCCGTAAGCGCGCCGATCGCGCAGGTCACGGATGCGCAGATCCACCAAATCATCGGCGTGAACCAGATCGGCGTGCTGCTGGGCATGCGCGCGGTGCTTGCGGCAATGAGCGCCAACGGGTCCGGCTCGATTGTCAACATCGCTTCGGCGGCGGGGGTCAAGGCGCATCCTGGCGTCAACGCCTATGCGGGGGCCAAGGCGGCGGTCATCGGCATGAGCCGCTCGGCGGCCGTGGAGCTGGCCCCGCGGAACATCCGGGTGAACGCGATCATCCCGGGGTTTTTCGCCACCCGGCTGCTGGATGAAAGCTCACACGGCAGCGGGCGCGAACGCGGCGCGCGGGTGACGCCGCTGCGGCGCACGGCCGCGCCGGAGGAGATGGTCGGGCCGGTTGTGTTTCTGCTCTCGGATGAAAGCAGCTTCGTGACCGGCGCGCAGCTCGCCGTCGATGGCGGCTACACCGCATGAGCGATGAGGGCCGCGCGCCAGCCGGCGCGGAACTGGTGAGCCTGGAACGGCGCGGCGCGGTGGCGATACTGCGCTACACAAACCCGCCGCACGGCTATATCGCGGTGAAGGGCGCGGCGCGGCTCGCCAGCGCGCTCGCCGCGCTGCTGGCGGATGAGGAGGTGCGGGGCATCGTGCTCACCGGCGGGCAGACGGGTGTGTTCATCCGGCATGCCGATGTCCGGCAGATCAGCCGCTCGGCCGAGGCGCTGCACCAAGGCCAGGTTGATCCCGATTCCTTCACGCGCGGCGCTTTTCCGGCGCTATGCCGCATGCTGGAAGAGGCGGAGAAGCCGGTGATCGCCGCGCTGGATGGCGTATGCATGGGCGGCGGCTTCGAGATTGCGATGTGCTGCGCCATGCGGGTCGCCAGCCCCGCCGCGCGCGCCATCGGCCTGCCGGAAGTGCGCCTCAACATCTTTCCCGGCGCGGGCGGCACGCAGCGGCTGCGCCGCCTGCTCGGGCCGCAAAGAGCCCGGGTTTTCATCCTGCAGGGGGAAATCGCCGATGCCGGGAAGGCGCTGGCGCTCGGGCTGGTGGACGAGCTGGCGCCCGTGGCCCTGGAGCGGGCGGTGGCGCTTGCCGAAGACCTCGCCCGCCGCCCGGCCGGCACCATCGCCGCCATATTGAACCTGACACGGGACAACATGCCGGCCAGGCTGGACGAGGAGTTGCGCTGCTTCGCCACGCTGCTGCGCGATGAGGAGGCGGTGCGGGCGCGGCTGCGCCGGTTTGTGGACGCGCATGAGCGGCTGGACGAGATCGACTGACTCAGCACCGGGCCGCGCGCAGGGCCCGGTGTGCTCCCTCAGGCGATGGTGCCCTGATCGCGCAGCTGCGCGATCTCGGCCGGGGCGAGGCCCAGAACTGATGCCAGCACCTCGTCCGAATGCTCGCCCAGGACCGGCGCCAGGGCGGGGGAGAAATCCTGGCCGTGGACTTTCACCGGCGTCGAGGTCAGGCGCAGCACCTGCCCATCCGGCAGCGCCGCGCTGTAGACATTGCCGCGCGCGAGGAAATGCGGGTCGCGCACCAGATCATCGCAGGTGTTGACCTTGATGAACGGGATGTCATTGGCGGAGAACAGCGCGTCCCATTCCGCGAAGGGCCTGCTGGCGATGAGCGCCGTGAGCCGGGTGGCGATTTCCGCATCCGCCGCTTCCGGCGTGGCGGCGCCGGCATATATGTCCGGCAGGTCTGGCCGGCCGAGCAGGCGCCAGAACTTCTCCCAGAATTTGGGCATGATGACCTGCAGGAGCAGGACCTCGCCATCGGCTGTGCGGTAGTAATCCATCAACGGCCAGTGCGCGAGGCGGCCATCGGCGTTGTTGAAGCCGGGGCGGACATGGGCGGTGTCCGGGTTCAGCAGCGGCTCCAGCGCGTCGGTAAGCCAATGCGCGGCGGATTCGGTCGCCGCCACCTCGATCATCGCCCCCTCCCCCGTGCTGCGGGCGCGGATGACCGCCGCCAGCACGCCGAGCGCCGCGTGCAGGCCCATCGCATACATGCCGACTGGCGGGGGCGTGATGCCGCTATAGCGGCTCACCGGCCCGGTGGCCGGCGCCTGCGCGAGGCCGCCGAATGCGTCAAAGGACGGGCCATGCGAGCCGCGCGCGGCATAAGGGCCGCTGAGGCCGAGCCCGGAGAGCGA
>JAKBAQ010000074.1 GCA_021808985.1 Pseudomonadota bacterium | reverse complement strand
GCCCCCGCCCGGTGCCAATCAGCACCTCATAGGCCCGCGCCACCCGCTGGCTGTCCCCCGGCTTCAGCTTCGCCGCCGTCTCTTCGTCCAGCCGCGCATGCAGCCCCGGCGCGCCCAGCGCCGCCAGCAGCGCGCGCGCCTCGGTGCGCGCCGCCGCGCCCACCTCCGGCACCTCGGCGATACCGTTGATCAGCGCGGAGACATACATCCCCGTCCCGCCGCACAGAATCGGCAAGCCGCACTCATGCATCTCCGCCAGCGCCGCGCCGCGCCACCAGGCCGCATTGGCCGGCTCCGCCGCCGCGCGCACGCCATAAAGCCGGTGCGGCGCCAGCGCCTCATCCTCAGGCGATGGCCGCGCCGTTATCAGCCTCAGCTCCCGGTAGCACTGCATCGCATCGGCGTTGATAACCGTGCCCCCCAGCGCCCGCGCCAGCCCCAGCGCCAGGGCTGACTTGCCGCTCGCCGTCGGCCCGGCGACCAGCAATGCCGTCCGTTCCCTTGCCCACCCACCGTCCTCTGTCCTACCAGTCTCGCGCATGTCTTATATCGTCATTTTGGTAGCCAACCGGCAAGCCGCTCCCCTCACGCAAGCCATGGCCGAGCGCGCGCGGGATTTCTGCGCCGGCCAGCACCTCAACTGGCTCAGCCCCGCCCACGCGGCTGAGTTCATCGTCTCCACCCCGCCAGATACCGCCCAGCTCCAGCTGGTGCTGGAACACAAGGCGCTGGATATCTTCGTCACCAAATTCCGTGGCCGCCGCAAGGCGGTGCTGGTGGCGGATATGGACAGCACCATCGTCACCGCCGAAACCCTGGACGAACTCGCCGCCTTCGCCGGGCTCAAGGAGCAGATCGCCGCCATCACCGCCCGTTCCATGAACGGCGAGATCGACTTCGCCACCGCCCTGCGCGAGCGTGTGGCCATGCTCAAGGGGCTGGATATTTCCGCCCTGGAGCGCACCTGGAGCACCATCGAGTTCTGCCCCGGCGCGCGTACCCTCATCGCCACCATGCGCGGCTTCGGCGCCACCACGGCGCTGGTCTCGGGCGGCTTCACCTATTTCACCGCCCGCGTCGCCGCCGAGCTGGGGTTTGATATTCACCGCGCCAACACCCTGCTCGATAACGGCTCAACCCTCACCGGCGAGGTCGCCGAGCCGATTCTCGACCGTGACGCCAAGCTCGCCACCCTCACCGAGCTGGCGCAAAAGCGCGGCGTCAAGCTCGCCGCCACCATGGCGGTGGGCGATGGCGCGAACGATCTCGCCATGCTCCAGGCCGCCGGGCTGGGTGTCGCCTATCACGCCAAGCCGGTCGTCGCCGCCCAGGTGCGCAACCGTATTGAACATACCGGCCTTACCTCTCTATTGTTCGCCCAAGGCTATCCGGCATCGGCATTCAAGGGAGAAACAGACGCATGAAAACACGCGCGGCAGTGGCACGGGCGGCGGGGCAGCCGCTCTCGCTTGAAATCGTGGACATCGAAGGCCCGAAATTCGGCGAGGTGCTGGTGGAGGTCAAAGCCACCGGCATCTGCCACACTGATGACTACACCCTCTCCGGCGCCGACCCGGAAGGGCTTTTCCCCGCCATCCTCGGCCATGAGGGTGCGGGCGTGGTGGTTGATATCGGCCCCGGCGTCACCTCGCTCAAAAAGGGCGACCATGTCATCCCGCTCTACACGCCCGAATGCCGGCAGTGCAAAACCTGCCTCTCGCGCAAGAGCAACCTCTGCACCGCCATCCGCGGCACGCAAGGCAAGGGCGTGATGCCCGACGGCACCTCGCGCTTCTCCTGCGATGGCGCGCCGGTGATGCACTATATGGGCTGCTCCACCTTCGCCAATTTCACCGTCCTGCCCGAAATCGCCCTGGCGAAAGTGCGGGCCGACGCGCCGTTTGATAAAATCTGCTATATCGGCTGCGGCGTCACCACCGGCATCGGCGCGGTATTCAACACCGCCAAGGTGCAGCCGGGCGACAATGTGGTCATCTTCGGCCTCGGCGGCATCGGCCTCAATGTCATCCAGGGGGCGCGCATCGCCGGGGCGGATAAAATCATCGGCGTGGACCTCAACAACGCCCGCAAGCCCATGGCCGAGAAATTCGGCATGACGCATTTCGTCAACCCCGCTGAAATCGGCGAGGATCTGGTGCCCTACCTGGTCAACCTCACCGATGGCGGCGCCGATTATTCCTTCGAGTGCATCGGCAACGTGAAGGTCATGCGCCAGGCGCTGGAATGCTGCCATCGCGGCTGGGGCACCTCCATCATCATCGGCGTCGCCGGCGCGGGGCAGGAAATCTCCACCCGCCCGTTCCAGCTCGTCACCGGGCGCAGCTGGAAGGGCACGGCCTTCGGCGGCGCGCGCGGGCGCACCGACGTGCCGAAAATCGTTGATTGGTACATGGACGGCAAGATCAACATCGATGATCTGATCACCCATGTCCTGCCCTTCGAGAAAATCAACGAAGGCTTCGAGCTGATGCGCCGCGGCGAGAGCATCCGCTCGGTTGTCACCTACTGAACAACGCATATCCGGTGCTCCACGTGGAGCACCGGATGCAAATCTTAAATAACTAACTGTTAGTAAAAATTAATTTTTCGCTTGCACCCCAATTTGGGCGGGTTCGTATCGAAAAAACAACGAACACCTCACTGCCCGTAGCGGGTGAGAATGGTGCGCAGCGGGTTGGCGCCGGGGTTGGCGCCCTGGCCATCCACCACGATCTCGCGGGCATCGAGCTGCTGGCCGTAATAGGCCTGTTCCACGCCCGCATCGTTTGAGAGCACCGAGCCCGAGAGCGAAATGCCGCCATAAAGCCCCTGCGCTTTCGAGAAGGTGAGGATATCGGCGTTGATGGCGGTGGACATCGCCCCGCTCACCCCGGCTCCCAGCGTGGCCACGGCCAGCCCCGCATCGGCGCCGAGCTTGAACTGGCTGTTGAGTATCGCGTTCAGCCCGCCATTGGTCATGATCAGCATCATCACTTCCGCGTTCTGCACGCCGATCTGCAGGCCAAAGCTGCCGCTGCCCATGTTGTAGAAGGCCGGGTACGACCAGCTGCCATCGGCCGTGCGGGCCACCATCACGCAGCCGCCGCCCTCGCCGCCGATGAAGAACCCGGCGCGGAAGACATCCGGGCAGATCACCACGGCCTTGGCCCGGCGCAGGAATGTCTGCGCCTGGGTGCCTTCGGTGCCACCCATCATGTCCTCCACCGCGAGGGTGGAGCTATCAACCAGATGCTGCGGCGAATCGGCCATGGCCATGACGGGCGCCGCGAAGGTGGCCACGGTGATGGCCAGGCCGAGGAAGAGGGATTTCATGCACGGGCTCCTTGGTTTTGTTTCGGATGGCGGCTGGTATCCGCATTTGATGGCGCGAAAGCGGTTGCGCAAGCCATGGTGGAGAGGTGTTCATTAACCGATAATATTCGCCAGCCATGGCGGTTATATTCCAGCCGGGTGAGGGATATGTTGTCCACCGAGAGGCAGAGCGCCTGATGCGCGCTGAGCCCCAGCGCATAGGCGCACATCGCGCGGATCGCCCCGCCATGGGAGATGATGATGGTGTCATGCTCGGGTGCTGCCAGCAGCCGCTCCAGCCCGGCGCCGGTGCGCGCGATCATGGTCTCGAAATTCTCGCCCCCCGGCGGGGTTTCCTGCGCGTGGATCGGCCAGAACGGATGCCGCTCGGCGGTGGAGCGGGCGTCGAAGATGGAAATCGGCTGGCCCTGGAAGCTGCCGAAATTCTGCTCGACGAAGGCGGGGTCGATCAGCGGGGTCTCATCCGGGTAGCCGGCGCGGATCAGCGCCGCGGCGGTGAGCTGGGTGCGCGTGAGGGGGGTGCAGATCAGCCGGGCGGGGCGCGGCAGGCGCGCTGCCAGCGCCGCGTAGCGCGGCGCCTCAGCCGCCATCGTCGCATCGCAGACGGGCACGTCGTCCGTGCCGTAGAGATGGCGCATCGAGCCGGGATGGACGAGCGCGTGACGGATGAGCCAGAAGCGTTGGATCAAGGCTTATTCCCCAATTGCGATGAGCGCGCCGCGAATGCGGGCGCGGCGGAATTCGGCGCCGAAGACGAGGATGGCCAGCGCCATCCAGGCGAGGTTGAGGGCGCAGGCCATGGCCAGGTCCGGCCAGTCGGCGGCATGCTGAAACAGGGCCGCGCGCATGCCGGCGAACACATGCGCCGCCGGCAGCGCCAGGGCCAAGGGCTGCAGCCAGCCCGGCAGCGCCGAGGCCGGATAATACACGCAGGCGACCGGGGTGATGCCAAAGGCGATGGTCCAGGCCAGCGCCTCCGCCCCCGCGCCGTAGCGGAACAGCAGCGAGACGATGCCAAGCGCGATCCACCAGCCCATGAACAAAAGGTTAATGAAGAACAGCAGCAGCATCGGCCCCAGCAGCAGTATGTTGTAGTGATACAGCAGGTAGGCGATGATTGTGGCAGGAAACAGGCCGGCCAGCGTGCGCAGCAGCGAAACCGAGAGCAGCGCCGCCAGCAGCTCCGCCGGGCGCAGCGGGCTGACGAAGATATGCCCCAGATTGCGTGACCAGATCTCCTCCAGAAACCCGAGCGTGACGCCAAGCTGCCCGCGCAGGGTGATCTCCCACAGCAGCACCCCGGCGATCAGCGCGCTGGCCGTATGCACCCCCGCGCCCGCGCGCAGATGCGCCAGATAGCTCGCGGTGAAGCCCCAGATCAGCAGGTTGAGCGTCGGCCAGTAGGCGATCTCGGCCAGGCGCGGCCAGGAGCGGCGGTATACGGCGAGATGGCGGTAGATCATCGCCCAGACGCGGCGCAGGGAGCTTCTCATGCGTCCACCCTCCGCGCGATGTCGAGAAACACCTGTTCGAGATTTTCGCGCCCGTAGCGGGCGACCAGCGCCTCCGGCGTGCCCTGGTCGACGATCCTGCCGGCCTTGAGCATCAGCACCGTGTCGCACAGGCGCTCCACCTCGGCCATGTTGTGCGAGGCGAGCAAAATGGCGGCGTTGGTCTCGCGCTGGTAGGCTTCCAGGGCGGAGCGCGCATAGTCGCCGGTGTCGGGGTCCAGGCTGGCGGTCGGCTCGTCGAGCAGCAGCAGGTCCGGCCTGTTGATGAGCGATTTGGCCAGCGCCACGCGGGTTTTCTGCCCGGCTGAAAGCTCGCCCGTGGGGCGCGAGAGCAGGGCCGAGAGGTGGAATTGCTCCGCCAGCTCGCCGATGCGCCGCTTCAGGTTCGGCACATTGTACAAATGCCCGTACACGCGCAGGTTCTCCGCCACCGAGAGCCGGGCCGGCAGGGCGATATAGGGCGAGGAGAAATTCATCCGCGCCAGCGCCTTGAAGCGGTCGCGCGCCATGTCGTGGCCCAGCACCCTTATCCGCCCGGCGCTGGGCACCAAAAGCCCGAGCAGCATGGAGATGGTGGTGGTCTTGCCTGCCCCGTTGCCGCCGAGCAGGCCGAGCACGCCGCCCTGCGGCAGGGTGAAGGAGATATGGTCCACCGCCAGGGTGCGCGGATAACGCTTGACCAGATTGTTCACGATGATGGCGTCCATGGATTTTGGATAGGCGCAGAGATTGGCGTATGTCCAGGCGATGGACCCGCTTGCCCTCTATATTCACTGGCCGTTTTGCCTCAGCAAATGCCCGTATTGCGACTTCAACTCCCATGTGCGCGAGAAAATCCCGCAGGCGCGCATGGTGGCGGCGCTGCGGCGCGAGCTGGCGCATGAGGCGGCGCGCCTCGGGCCCCGGCGGCTGAGCTCGATTTTTTTCGGCGGCGGCACGCCGAGCCTGCTCGACCCGGAGAATGTCGCGGCGCTGATCGGCGATGCGGCGGCGGTATTTGAGCTGGATGAGACTATCGAGATCACCCTGGAGGCGAACCCGACCAGCATCGAGGCCGGGCGCTTCGCCGGATACCGCGATGCCGGGGTGAACCGGGTGTCCATCGGGGTGCAGAGCTTCGAGCCCGCGGCGCTGAAATTTCTGGGGCGCGAGCATTCGGCGCGGCAGGCGGTTGATGCCATAGAGCTGGCGCGCAAAATTTTCCCCCGGCTCTCGTTTGACCTGATCTTCGCCCGCCCCGGGCAGGACGAGGCGGCCTGGCGCCAGGAGCTGCGCTTCGCCCTGGGCCTGGCGGCGGACCATCTCTCGCTCTACCAGCTCACCATCGAGGAGGGGACGAAATTCCACACCCTGCATGCGCGCGGGGCGTTTGAGATGCCGGACGAGGAGCTGGCAGCGGCGCTGTATGACGCCACGGCCGAGGAGGCGGCGCGCTTCGGGCTGCTGGCTTATGAGATTTCCAACTATGCCAGGCCGGGCGGCGAGAGCCGGCATAATCTGAGCTACTGGCGCTATGAGGATTATGCCGGGATCGGCCCCGGCGCGCATGGCAGGGTGACCCTGGGCGGGAAGCTCGCGGCCTATTCCAGGCATCGCGGGCCGGAGGCATGGGCGGCGCTGGTGGAGACCACGGGCACCGGCACCGCGCGCGAGGAGGCGGTGGATGCCCGCGCCCGCGCCCGCGAGGCGCTGCTGATGGGGCTGCGGCTGGCCGAGGGCATTGGTTTTGAACATTTTTTAGCCCGCACCGGCACCGCGCTGCCTGATGCCGTGGAGCCGGCGATGCTGGCGGCCTGCATCGAGGAAGGGTATCTGCGCCGGAGCGCCACGCATCTGGCGGCCACCGCCGAGGGCCGCAAACGGCTGGACGCATTGCTGCCAGCCTTGGCCCGATAGTATAGCCACGGCACCATTGGAGAAATTTATGCGTTACGTATCCACACGGGGTCAGGCTGAGGATAAGAATTTTGCGGATGTGCTGCTGGCGGGGCTGGCGGCGGATGGCGGGCTGTATATGCCGGCCAGCTGGCCGCGCTTTTCCGGCGCCGAGCTGAAGGCGCTGCGCGGCCTGCCCTATGCGGAGCTGGCGGCGCGGGTGATGGCGCCGTTCGTGGGCGAGAGCATCGCCTTCGCGGATTTGCAGGCGATGTGCCGGCGCGCCTATGCCGGCTTCGCGCATCCCGCCGTGGTGCCGCTGGCGCAGCTTGATACCTCGACCTTCGCGCTGGAGCTGTTCCACGGCCCCACGCTCGCCTTCAAGGACCTGGCGCTGCAACTGGCCGGGCATTTGTTCGAGCATGTGCTGGCGGCGCGCGGCGGGCGGGTGTGCATCGTCGGCGCCACCTCGGGCGATACCGGCTCGGCCGCGATCGAGGCGATGGCCGGGCGCAGCCGGGTGGATATCGTCATTCTGCACCCCGAGGGGCGCACCAGCGAGGTGCAGCGCCGCCAGATGACCACGGTGGCCGCGCCCAACGTGCTCAACATCGCGCTGAAGGGCAATTTCGATGATTGCCAGGACATGGTGAAGGCCATGTTCGCCGATGCGCCGCTGCGCCATGAGATCAGCCTCTCGGCGGTCAATTCCATCAATTTCGCGCGCATCGCGGCGCAGATCCCCTATTATGTCGCAGCCGCGCTGGCGCTGGGCGCGCCGGAGCGCGAGGTGGCGGTGGCGGTGCCGACCGGCAATTTCGGCAATGTGCTGGCCGCTTGGGCGGCGCGGCGCATGGGCCTGCCGATCGGCCGGTTCATCGTGGCGAGCAACCGCAACGATATTCTGAGCCGCTTCCTCGCCAGCAACGATATGAGCCTGCGCCCGGTGGAGGAAAGCCTCTCGCCCTCGATGGATATCGGCGTCAGCTCCAATTTCGAGCGGCTGCTCTATGAGTTCCTGGGCCGCGACGCGCCGGCCACGGCGCGCACCATGGCCGATTTCCGCGCCAGCGGGAAAATGCGCGTGGCCGATGATGTGTGGCGCGCGATCCGGCGGGATTTCATGGGCTTTAGGCTCAGCGACGAGGAGACGCTGGGGCAGATCGCCCAAACCTGGCGCGAAGCGCAGTATCTGGCCGACCCGCATACCGCCATCGGCCTGGCCGCGGCGCGGGCCTGCGCGCCGGTGGGCCTGCCGGTGATCGTGGCGGCCACCGCGCACCCGGCCAAGTTCCCCGACGCCATCGCCAGGGCCACCGGCCAGCGCCCGGCCTTACCACCGCATTTATCCGACCTATATGAGCGGGAAGAGCGTTATGTGGCCGCCCCCAACGACTTCGCGCACGTTAAGGGGCTGGTGCGCAATTTTGCGAACAGGAATATTTGATGACTGAACAGGTTAACATTACCACGCTGCCCTCGGGCCTCACGGTTCTGACCGAGCGGATGGAGCGGGTGGAGACGGTCTCCTTCGGCGCCTATATCGGGGCGGGGACGCGCCATGAGATGGCGGCGGAAAACGGCGTGGCGCATTTTCTGGAGCATATGGCCTTCAAGGGCACCACCAGCCGCTCGGCCATCGGCATCGCCGAGGCGATCGAGAATGTGGGCGGGCATATCAACGCCTATACCTCGCGCGAGCAGACGGCCTATTACGTGAAGCTGCTGAAGGAGGATCTGGGCCTCGGGGTTGATATCATCGGCGATATCCTCTGCCACTCCACCTTCGAGGTGGAGGAGCTGGAGCGCGAGCGGGGCGTGATTCTGCAAGAGATCGGCCAGGCGAACGACACGCCCGATGATATCGTGTTCGACCATTTCCAGTCCGCCGCCTATCCCTCGCAGCCGATGGGCCGGCCGGTGCTGGGCACCGAGGCGATCATCCGGGGCATGAAGCGCGAGGCGCTGCCGGGCTTCATGGCCGCGCATTATACGCCGGAGAACATGGTCATCGCCGCGTGCGGCAAGCTGGAGCATGAGCGGCTGGTGGAGATGGTGGCCCGCCACTTCAGCGACCTGCCGAAGGCCGAGAGGCACGCGCCGATGCCGGCGGACTATACTGGCGGCGAATACCGGGAATCGCGCGATCTGGACCAGGCGCATATCGTGCTGGGGTTTGACGCGCCAGCCTATGGTGAGCCGGGCTATTACCCCTCCATGCTGCTCTCCACCCTGCTGGGGGGCGGCATGTCCTCCCGGCTGTTCCAGGAAATCCGCGAGAAGCGCGGGCTGGTTTATTCGATCTACAGCTTTACCTCGCCGGCCGAGGATGGCGGGCTGTTCGGGATTTACGCGGGGACGGGTGAATCAGAGGCGGCGGAGCTGATGCCGGTGACGCTGGAGGAGCTGGCCAAGGTGCAGCTGGCGGTGAGCGAGGCGGAGCTGAACCGGGCGCGGGCGCAGCTGAAGGCGGGGCTGCTGATGAGCCTGGAATCCACCGGCAGCCGCTGCGAGCAGCTGGCGCGCCAGTGGCAGATTTTCGGCCGGGTGATCCCCGCCGCTGAGACGGTGGCCAAGATCGAGGCGGTGACGCAGGCCGATGTGTGCGCGGTGGCGGCGAAGATCTTCAAATCCCGGCCGACCCTGGCGACCATCGGGCCGATCGGCCAGGTGCCGAAGCTCTCCTCCATTATTGACAGTCTGGCGGCATGAGCGCGCTGCAGGAACAGGCGCAGGCATTGCTGCGCGCCGCGCGGGAGGCTGGGGCGGATGTCGCGGAGGTGGGGCTGAATGTCGGCACCTCGATCGGGGTGCAGCGGCGGCTTGGCAAGGTTGAGGAGACGGAGCGCGCGGAAACCCGCGAGCTGGGGCTGCGGGTGTTTGTCGGCAAATGCAGCGCCTCGGTTTCAGCCAGCTCGATTGATCCGGCGGCCTTCGCGCGCCTGGCCGCGCAGGCGGTGGCCATGGCCCGCGTGGTGCCGCAGGACCCGTATGCCGAAATCCCCGCCGCGCCGCCGCCGATGGATGCCGCGCTGCTGGACCTGGATGATCCGCTGGAGCCGGGGATGGAGGTGCTGATCGCCCGCGCCGCCGCCGCCGAAGATGCGGCGCTGGCGGTGCCGGGGATCACCAATTCGGAGGGCGCGTCGGCCAGCTGGTCGCGCAGCGAATCGTTGCACGCCACCAGCCTGGGCTTTGCCGGCCTTTATGCGCGCTCCTACCATGGGGTTTCGGTCACCGCCATCGCGGGCGAGGGCACGGGGATGCAGCGCGACTATGATTTTTCCTCCGCCGGGCATGGCGCCGACCTGGAGGACCCGGCGGCGCTGGGCCGCAGGGCGGCGGAGCAGGCGCTGGCGCGGCTCAACCCGGTGCGGCCGAAGACCGGCAGGCTGCCGGTTTTGTTCCATCCGCGCGTGGCGGGGAGTTTTCTCGGGCATCTGGCAGGCGCGATCAGCGGCGCGGCGATTGCGCGCAAGACCTCGTTCCTGAAGGACGCGCTGGGCCAGGCGGTGTTCGCGCCGGGGGTCGGCATCATCGATGACCCGCTGCGCGTGCGCGGGCGGCGCTCGCGCCCGTTCGACCGCGAGGGCCAGCCCGGCCAGCGGCGCGCGTTCATCGAGAATGGCGTGCTGACCAGCTGGATTCTGGACACGCGCAGCGCCAACCAGCTGGGGCTGAAGACCACGGGCAATGCCGGGGGGGTGAGCAATTTCTACATGGAGCCGGGGGCGCTGAGCCCGCGCGCGCTGATGGCCGATATTGCCGAGGGGCTGTTCGTGACCGAGCTGATCGGCATGGGGGTGAACGGCATCACCGGCGATTATTCGCGCGGGGCGGCGGGATTCATGATCCGTAACGGCGAGCTGGCCGAGCCGGTGGCGGAGTTCACCCTCGCGGGCAATCTGCGCGAGATGTTCGCCGCGCTGACACCTGCCAACGACCTCGAATTCAAGCGCGGCACCGATGCGCCGACGCTGCGCATCGAGGGCATGACCCTGGCTGGTTCATAGCCCGGAGAGGCTGAACCCCAGGGCGGCGGCGCTGCGGTAGAGCATGTAGGCGGCGACGGCGAAGATGAGCCCGGCGAAAACAGTGTTAAGCCGCCCGGCGGTGCCCGAGAGCAGCCGGGCGGTGCGCATGCCAAAAAAGCTGCCGAGGAAGCCGCCGAGGATGAAGATGACGGCCAGGGGCCAGTCAACCAGGCCGGAGAGGGCGTAGTTGGCC
>JAKBAQ010000073.1 GCA_021808985.1 Pseudomonadota bacterium | reverse complement strand
ATCCCTTATAAAGAATTGAAATTAATAAAAATTTTTGCGGGGTTTGGGGAGCTTTTTATAAAAAGCTCCCCAAGATTCTGGCCCTTTTTTGCAAAAAAGGGCCAGACCCCAAAAAACTTTTGAGAATTATCCTTAATGTTTTTGAGGAGAGGGTTAAAACAATCGCCTAAGCTAACCCCCGCTGCTCTCGGGCACCCAGTAGAGCAGGCGGCGGAGCAGGCGGTCGACCAGCACATAGAGCGCGATGGTGAGCACGGCCAGGATGAAGAGGGCCGCGAACATAAGCGCCGTTTGGATGCGCGCATTGGCGTTGAGCATGATGTAGCCCAGGCCCGAGGACGCGCCGGCCCACTCGCCGATGATGGCGCCGATGGGGGCGATGGCGGTGGCGACGCGCAGGCCAGAGGCAAAGGCCGGCAGCGCCGCGGGCAGGCGGATGTGGCGGAGCACGGCCCAGGGCGAGGCGTTCATGGTGTAAGCGAGGTCCAGCCAGCCGGGCGGCGTGCGGCGCAGGCCGTCGGCGAAGCTCGCTGTCACGGGGAAGAAGATAACCAGCATGGCCATGATGATCTTGGCCGCCATGCCGAAGCCGAACCACAGCACCATGAGCGGGGCCAGCGCGAATACCGGGATGGCCTGGCTGACCACCAGAACCGGCATGAGCCAGCGTTGCAGCGCCGGGGAGAAGACGATGCCCAGGGCCGCGACGCCGCCCAGCAGCGTGCCGCAGAACAGGCCGAGCAGGATTTCCGCCAGCGTGACCAGCGTGTTGCCCAGCAGCAGGCCGCGCTGCGCCCACAGGGCCGCGGCCACGGCAGCGGGCGGCGGCAGCATGAAGGCGGGCACCGAGGAATAGCGGGCGGCCAGCCACCACAGGGCGAGAAACACCAGGAAGGTGGTTGCCGGGCGCAGGGCCTTCATGGCGCGGCGGCTTCGGTGAGGGTGCGCATCAGAGCGCCTTGCGTGTGCAGCAGGGCGGCATCGTCAGCCGCGCGGGGCGGCGGGCCGGGCACATGCAGCGGCGCGCCCAGCCGCGCCGGGGCGCCGGAGAGCACGAACAGCGCATGGCCGAGACGGCAGGCTTCCAGCGGGTCATGCGTGATGAGCAGCACCGTGCGCCCGGCCAGCAGTTCCGCCGCCAGGTTCTGGATTTTCAGGCGGGTGAGACTGTCCAGCGCGGAAAAGGGCTCGTCCATCAGCACGATCGGGCGGTCCTCATAGAGCGTGCGGGCCAGGGCCACGCGCTGGCGCATGCCGCCCGAGAGGGTTTGCGGCAGGGCGCGCGCCTGCCCGGCCAGCCCCACCCGCTCCAGCAGGTGCAGAGCGCGCTCAGGCTCCGGCTTGGCGCCCCGCAAGGTGGCGCCGAGCATGACGTTGCGCAGCACGCTGGCCCAGGGCAGCAGGAAATCCTGCTGCGCCATGTAGGCGATCCGCCCGGCGAGGGGCAGCCCGTCAGTGGCTGTTACATCGCCCGAGACGGGGGCTTCCAGCCCGGCGATGATGCGCAGCAGCATGGTCTTGCCCACGCCGCTCGGCCCCAGCAGCGCGGTGAATTGCCGCGCCGCGACGTCAAGACCCAGACCCTCGAAGATGGTGGCGCCGCCGAACTTCAACGACAGGCCGCGCACCAGAATCCCCGGGGGTGTCCGCACCTTAGGCCTTGATCTCCACCGCGTAGGAGTCCAGCGGCAGGGATTGTTTGATGAGCCCGGCGGCGAACATGAAATCGCGGTAGCGGGTGTAGCGCTTGGCGTCGAGCTTGCCGGGGTCGGCGGCGAAGTAGCCCGGCAGGGCGTGCCAGGAGGCGATGTCGAGCTTGTCGTTCAGGCTTGGGTTCTCCTGCAGGAACTTCGCCAGCACCGCATTGCCGTGCCGGGCCAGATAGCCCGCCCCCTCGCGCACCGCGGCGATGAATTTCGGCAGCGCCGGGCTGCCCAGCGCGCTCAGATTGGCGAGCATGATCAGCTCATCGGACGGCGGCACACCATAATCCTCGGGCAGGAAGATCACCGGGTTCAGCCCGGCCTGGGCCAGCTGGATGTCCTCATAGGTGCGGTAGGTGCCGATCACGGCGTCCACCGCGTGGCTTTGCAGGGAGCTGACCAGGTTGAAATTGACATTGACCAGCGTGACATCGCTCAACCCAAGGCCAACGGATTTGAGCATGGTGCCGATCAGCACCTCCTCCACCCCGGCGACGGAATAGCCGATTTTCCTGCCCTTGAGATCGCGCAGGGTGGTGATGCCCCGGCCGCCCAGCGCGGTGAGCGTGTTCAGGGGCTTGTCGATCAGCGTGCCGACGCGGCGCACGGGCAGGCCCTGGTCCACCAGCAGGTAAAGCTGGGTCTGGTAGCTGAGCGCCACATCCGCCTTGCCGGCGGCGAGCAGGCGGGGCGGCAGGTCGGGGTCGGTGGGGGCGATCAGCGCCACGTCCAGCCCGGCGCGGGCGTAGGCGCCAATGTATTTGGCGGCGAACAGGGGCGCGTGGTCCGGGTTGACGAACCAATCGAGCAGGACGGTGAATTTTTGCGGCGCGGCGGCGTGGGCAAGCGGGCTGGCCAGTATGCCGCCCGCGGCGGCGGCGGATAAGAAGGTGCGGCGGTTAAGGCTCATGGGCTCTCCCTTCGCTGGCATTACCCAGACAGGTTCAGCGGGTTTGATCTCAGCCTGCGGATTGCAGGCACCCCGGTTGGGTGATGTTTTTAGGATTCCGCGCGCCGCGTCAAGCCGCTTGCGCTGCGGATGGCGCTGGCCGGGGGCAATTGTTCTTTTACAGCCATCCGGCATGGCCGTATGCTGGCCGGGCTTCTCACAGGATCAGGACCCGGCACCATGACACTGGAACAAAGCGTCGCGCGGCACTACGCGCATGAATCACTGGAGCGCGATATTTTTGAGGCCCTGGCGGCGGCGGGGAAGAATCTCAGCCATCTGGCCCCCGCCGATCTGGCGCCCATTGATGAATTCCATATTGGCGGGCGGCAGGCGACCGTGGATTTCGCCGCGCGGCTGGGCTTCCGGCCGGGGATGCTGCTGCTCGATATCGGGGCGGGGCTTGGCGGCGCGGCGCGCTATTTCGCCCATGAGCATCGATGCAGGGTAACCGGCATAGACATTACCGAGGACTATGTGCGCGCCGCCAAAACGCTGGCGCGGCATGTGGGGCTGGAGAGCGAGGTGGCGTATCTGCACGGCAGCGCGCTGGAGATGCCGTTTGCGGCGGGCAGCTTCGATGGCGCCTACATGCTGCATGCCGGCATGAACATAAGGGAGAAGGCGCGGCTTTTCGGGGAGGTGCGGCGCGTGCTGAGGCCCGGCGGCCTGTTCGGCATTTACGATGTGATGCGCGCGGATGACGCGGCGGAGCTGAGCTTCCCCCTGCCCTGGGCGGCCACGGCGCAGACCAGCTTCGTGGAAAGCCCGGCCACCTACCGGCGCCTGCTGGAGGGCGCTGGCTTCACGCTGCGCGAGGAGCGCGGCCGGCGCGCGTTCGCCATCGCGTTTTTTGAGCAGATGCGCGCCGGCATGACGCAGGGCGCGCAGGCGCCACGGCTTGGCCTGCACCAGCTGATGGGCGAGAGCGCGGCGCTGAAAATCGCGAACATGATCGATAATCTGGAGCGGAACCTGATCGCGCCGGTGGAGATGATCAGCGTGGCGGTTTGAAACCGGCGCGCGCTGGATTGATGGTTATATGTTCTGGACGATCTGGCAGACGCATGGCGCGGGAAACCGTGGCGGGCCGGACGCGCGAATGTTAGCCTGCCTCCCCTAAAGCCAATAATCAGGGGGAAACATGACCCAAGACTTCAACCAGCAGCCTCTGCTCGAAAAAGCGACCGTGCGCATATGGGAAATGGCCGAGGCCGATCCGCAGCTTGAGGCCCTGAAGCCCCGCGAGGACGTGACCCGCAGGCTGCAGGAAGAAGGAATATCATACCGCGAAATCATCGCCGCGGCGCTGGATGGCTATGCCGAGCGCCCGGCCATGGGCACGCGGGCCTATGAGGTGGGGCTGGATGCGCGCACGGGGGAAAGCTTCAGGCATTATCTGCCTTCGTTCAGCACCGTAAGCTATGCGCGGCTGCACGGGCAGATTAAAAATATCGCGAATTTCTGGCGGCATCATCCGCAGCATCGCGTGGCGCCGGGGGATATGGTGGCGTTCATCGCCTTCACCAGCGCCGAGATGGCGGCGGTTGATCTTGCCTGTGTGTACGCCCAGGCCGTGAGCGTGCCGCTGCAGGCCAACCTGCCCAGGCATGACATGGAGGAAGTGCTGCGCGATACCGCGCCGGTGACCATGGTCGCGAATATGGAAAACCTGGCGCTGGCCACCGATTATGCGTGCGGGCAGGATACCATCCGCAGCCTGATCGTGATCGATTACGACGAGCGGATTGCCGCCGAACGGCAGCTGCTTGAAACCACGCGCGCGCGGCTTGCGGAAAATGGCGGCGCGGCGCGGCTGCTGACGTTTACCGAGGCGCTTGAGCATGGCGGAGGATTCACGTTCGAGCCGCTGCCCCCCGCGCCGCGCGGGCGGGATAATATATCCATGATCATGTACACCTCCGGCAGCACGGGCACGCCGAAGGGGGCGCTGATTCATGATGCGATCAGCATTCAGTTCTGGAGCTGGATGCCGGTTTATGTGCCGACCGTGGCCATGGGCTACGCGCCGCTGAACCATTTCATGGGCCGCAACATGGTGCATTCCGCCCTCGCGCAGGGGGGCACGGTTTATTTCACGCTGAAGAGCGACATGTCCTCGCTGTTCGAGGATATTCGCATCGCGCGGCCCACCTTCATCACCTTCATTCCGCGCGTGTGCGAGCTGGTCTATCAGCATTATCAATCCGAAGTGCAGCGCCGGCTGGCCGAGGGCGAGGCGCCCGCCGCCGCCGATGCCGCGGTGCGCGCGGAGATGAGCAAATCCTTCCTGGGTGAGCGGTTGAATGCCGGCGGGGTCGGCAGCTCGCCCACCGCGCCGCAGGTGCGCCAGTTCATGGCGGAATGCTTCGATATTCCGATCATCGAAGGCTATGGCTGCACGGAAGCCGGCGGGGGGGCGATGTCCTGGCTCAACCGGATTGTTCCGCGCGTGGTGCTTGACTACAAGCTCGCCGATGTGCCCGAGCTTGGCTACTACACGACCGACCGGCCCTTCCCGCGCGGCGAGCTGCTGGTGAAAACCACGCTGATGATCCAGGGCTATTTCAAACGCCCGGAGGCGAGTGCTGCGATTTTCGATGCGGATGGCTACCTGAAAACCGGCGATGTGATGGAGGAGCGTGAGCCTGGGCATTTGGTGTGGGTTGACCGGCGCAACAATGTCATCAAGCTCTCGCAGGCTGAGTTCGTGGCCATCGGGCCGCTGGAGGCGGCGTTTCTCGCCCAGGGGAAGTTCATAAGGCAGATCTATGTTTATGGCAGCTCCCAGCGCTCGTTTCTGCTGGCCGTGGTGGTGCCGGCACTTGACCTCGCGACGGCGCGGCTTGGTCATGCGCCGAGCGATGCGGAGCTGCGGGAGCTTGTGCTGGGCGACATGCAGAACGCGGCGCGCGATGCGGGGCTGAAATCCTTCGAGGTGCCGCGTGATGTGCTGATCGAGCGAGAGGCCTTCAGCCTGGAGAACGGCCTGCTCTCCAGCGTGCGCAAGCCGCTGCGGCCAAACCTGAAGCGGCGCTATGGCGAGAGGCTGGAGGCCATGTATGAGGCAATGGAGCGCCAGCAGCAGGACGAGCTTGCCCTGCTGCGCCAGGGCGGGGATGGCCAGCCGACGATCGGGCGGGTGGTTGGCGCGTTCAAGGCCAATCTTGGCCTTGCGGCGCTGCATGAGGGCGACCCGCAGAGCTATGCCGACCTTGGCGGCGACTCATTCGGCGCGGTGAGCCTCTCGCTGCTGTTCGAGGAGATGTTCGGCGTCTCGGTGCCGGTGAGCATCGTGCTGCACCCCTCCTCCAACGCCGCGCGGCTGGCCGCCTATATTGACGACGCGCTGGGCAAGGCCGGGCCGCTGGAGCGCTACAAGCAGATCCACCCCGACCCGGAGCGCGTGCGGGCCACCGACTTCAGGCTTGAGACGCTCTACGATGCGGCGACGCTGGCAGCCGCCAAGGCCGCCGCGCCGGCTGTGCGCGTGAGCAAGACCGTGCTGCTGACAGGCGCGAACGGTTTCCTCGGCCGCTTTTTGTGCCTGGAATGGCTGGAACAACTGGCCAAGGTTGGCGGCAAGCTGATCTGCATCATCCGTGGCGCGGATGCGCTGGCGGCGCGGGCGCGGCTGGATGAAGCCTTCGGCAACTTGGACCCTGAACTGGCCGCGCGCTTCCATCGGCTGGCCGCCGGCCATCTGGAAATGCTGGCGGGCGACCTGGCGACGCCGAAGCTGGGGCTGAGCGAGGCCAGCTTCGCGCGGCTGGCCGATGAGGTGGACCATATCGTGCATCCCGCCGCGCTGGTGAATCATCGGCTCTCCTACAGGAATTTGTTCGAGCCCAATGTGCTGGGCACGGCGGAGCTCATCCGCCTGGCGCTGAGTGAGCGGCTAAAGCGGTTTGACTATGTGTCCTCCGTCGCGGTGCCGCATATGAGCCCGGAGCTCGCGCGCGGGCCGGAAGCGATGGATGTGCGCGAAGGCGCGCCACAGATGCCGCTGATCGACATGTATGCATCGGGCTACGGGGCGAGCAAATGGGCGGGCGAGGTTATGTTACGTGAGGCGAACGAAAAAACCGGCCTGCCGGTGAACGTGTTCCGCGCCGATATGATCATGCCGCATGCCCGCTATCAGGGGCAGGTCAATGTCACCGATATGTTCACGCGGTTGCTGTTCAGCCTCGTGAAGACGGGGATCGCGCCGAAATCCTTCTACGAGCTTGGCCCCGACGGCGAGCGCCAGCGCGCGCATTATGACGGATTGCCGGTTGATTTCATCGCCGCGGCGATGCAGCAGATCGGCGCCCGGCTTGATGCGGGCTTCAACTGCTATAACCTGATCAATATTCATTACGATGACGGCATATCGCTCGACACCGTGGCGGATTGGGTGGAGAGCGCCGGCTATGTCGTGCAGCGGATTGGGAACCATGAGGAATGGAGCCGCCGGTTTGAGGATAAGCTGCGCAACCTGCCGGATGGCGAGCGGCAGAAATCCTCGCTGTCGATTCTAGGCTATTTCGCGGCGCCGCATCAGCCCAATCCCGCGCCTGTCAGCAGCGCCGGTTTTCAGGCCATGGTGAGGCGCATTCCGGCCGGGCCGGAGGTGCCGCGGCTCAGCGAGGCGTATATCCACAAATACCTGCGGGATATGAGCCTGCTCGGGCTGATAGAGCAGCCAATGGCGCGGGCCGGCATGCTGCTCCAGCCTCCGGCCTGATGGGTGGCGCTTGCACGGCGCCGGGAAAGGCATTTAGAGTTTTGAGCCAAAAGGTAGGCGGAACGCCAAGCTCATGCGCAAGCAAAACTGTCCCCGATCATCCGGCGGGTTATGCGAGGCCGGGCTTGCCCGCCGATAGGCCGGCCAGGCCCGCTGGCCAGCTGAGCGAGGTGCTGCTGCGCGACTTGCGGGTGATGGAGGCGCGCATCTCGGTTGTGGAGCTTGGCGGCGGCGGGGCGGCGTTGTTCGCGCAGACGGCGCGCCCGGTGCTGCATGTGGTGCTGGAAGGCTCTGTCTGGCTTGACACCGGCGACCCGCAGGCGCCCCCCATACGCCTGGAGAGCGGCGAGACGGCGCTGATTTTTTATGGCGACCAGCACCAGCTGCGCGCCACCGCCGGGCCGGGCGGCGCGGCGGAAGCCATGGCCGACGCCCCGCCGCAGGAGGAGCCGCGCCATATAATGCTTGGCGAGCCGCCGGTGCGGGGGGTTGTGATGTGCTGCGTGCTGGAGCTGGCTTATCTCTCGCCGGCGGCGCGGACGGTGCGCGCGGCGCCGGCGGTACTGGTCATGTCCAAGAGCGGGGCCGCGCCCCATGCCCAGGCGCTGGCCGGAGACCCGCGGCAATGGCTGGAGGCCCTGCGCGGGCCGGGCGCGTCGGCCTTTGGCAGCATGCTGGCGAGCCTGTGCTTCGTGCACAGCATGCGCGGCATGTATCATGATTTCTGGCAAGACCAGCCGATGGAGGTGCGCGCGCCAAGCACGCGCTGGGTGAACGCGGCGGTGATTCTGCTGCACACGCGGCCCGACCGGGCCTGGAGCGTGGTGAGCCTGGCGCATGCGGTGGGGGTCTCCCGGTCTCGTTTCGCGGCGGGGTTCGCGTCCATCATGGGCATGCCGCCGATGGCGTATCTCACCCGCATCCGCATGATGCGCGCGGCCCAGCTGCTTCAGACAGGGGATATTCCATTCGCCGAAATCGCGCGGCGGAGCGGCTACCCGGTGCAAACCTCGTTCACACGGGCTTTCGCCGCGTTTCATGGCATGTCACCCACTGAGTTTTCAGCCCGGGCGCGGCGGCATTAAAAATTAAAGCGCCCCAAGATTCTGGCCCTTTTTTGTAAAAAAGGGCCAGACCCCAAAAAACTTTTGCGAATTATTCTTAATGTTTTTGCAGAGACTGCTAAAAAACTTTAACTCCCCTCAACCTCGCCGGCGGGCTTTCAGAAGGCGTAGGTAAGGCTGAACCAACCCTGGTTGCGGCGGGTGGAGGTGAGCGCGGCGGAGTTGGCGCCGAGCTGGGTGGCGAAGGACGCGCTCAGGCTCCAGTTGGCCCAGCCGTAATCCAGCTCCACGCCGGCGCCGTTCTCGTTCACCATGTTCTGGCTCCCTGCCCCGGCATAGGGCGCGTGGTTAACCCACACCGTGCCGGTCTGCGCCAGCAGGGCGGCACTCAAACTTCCCGGCAGGCCGGCTAGCGGAATGCGGTGGGCCAGCCTGGCGGTGAGCAGATAGCCCTCATCGCCGCCGCCGGCGCCCACGGGGTAGCTCATCACCCCATACGGGCCGCCAATGTAGAATTTTTGTGAGCTGTCGAGATTCTTGGAGGAAAGCTGCCCGCTGAACATGGTGAGCAGGGAGAAGCCCATGGGCAGCGCCTGCTGGCGCTGGAGCTGCAATTGCGAGAGCCAGAACCCGCCAGCGGCCCGCGGCCCGGCGGCGTCCACCGCCTTGGCAATGCCCGGCGAAAGCTCCAGCCGGCCATGGGAGAGGGAGAGCGCCGCGGAGGTGACGCCGCCCAGCTCATCAGCCAGGGCGCCGGAGAGGCTGAGCCGCTCCATGGGGATCTCCGTCTGCGATAGGCTCTGCACGCTGCGGGTAGAGGTCGCGAGCCAGTTATCGAACAGGTCGAGGCGCAGGGTCAGCAAGCGGCTGGGGGCGAGCAGCAGCGGCGCGGTGAGGTCCGCGCCCAGCTGGCTGGCGCGGCCCAGCTGGTCCAGCGCCTTGAAATTGTCACCCAGCTTGTAATTGGTCCCGGAGCCGTAGAGGCCGAGGCGCACGCCCTCCCAGATGTCCGGCGAGGTGGCCGTGAAGCCGCCGGCCCGGAAAACCCCGCTATCGGAGAGCAGCCCGTTCATCGCCAGGGCGCTGCCGTAGCCAAACGGGTCGTTCGCGCTCAGCGTGGCGCTGGTGAGGTAGCTGCCAGTATCGCGGCTGCCGGTATCGCTCTGCGTCACGCTGCCGGAGAGCAGCGGCTGGTCAGTGGGGGTGAGGCGCAGCGAGGTTGTTCCCGGGGTGGCGCCAGGCAACAGCACCCCGGCCACATGCACGCCGGGGGTCTGGTTGAGCAGCAGCATGCCACGGTCGAGCTGGGCCTCGGCCACCGGCGCGCCGGGGGCAAGGCCCACGGTGTGGCGGACCATCGCGGGGCGCAGGCGAGAATGTCCGGCGACGATGATCTGGTCGTAACGCGGCTCGACCACGGCGACATGAACCAGGCCAGCAGCGATGCGCTGGGGCGGCAGATAGGCATAGGCGAGCGGATAGCCGGCGGCATGGTAGGCGGCGGTGATCCGCGCCACCGCCGCATCCAGCGTGGAGAGCGGCACGGTCTGGCCGATCAGGGGTTGCAGCAGCGCCTTAAGCGTCTCCGTGGCGATCAGGCTGTTGCCCGTGATCCTCACCCCCGCCACCCGCAGCGAGACATTGGCCGGCAGATTCTGCTGGGCGGGCGCCGGGATGGTGATGGCCCGCCCCGGCGCGGCCGGCAGAGCCGGGGCGGGCGCGGCTTGCTGCAGAATCGCGCCTTGCGTGGGCGGCGGCGCCGCCAGGGCGGAAACCGGCGCCAGAAACGAGGCCAGGGCGAGGGCCGCCTTCAGGGAAGGCTTGGTGCGGGTGGGGGTCATCGCTCTTTATCCCTTAGTCCAGGAACTGCTTCGGTGTGATGGCGGCCTGCTGTGGAACGGAGGCTGTCTCTGGCGCGGGCGTGCCCGGCCAGGCCGGCGAGAGGGCAAAATCCGGCATGGTGCCGCCGATATTCACGCCACCATCCTCCACCGTGAGATCAACGCATCCGGCCGTACCGCTCTCGCACGCGCCTTCGGCCAGCGGCACCATGAACAGCGGAGAGGTCAGCTCCGCGGTAATCGGCTCGATCTGCGCCGCATAGCCCACAGGCTGGCTGAGCGCGGATGTGCTCCCGCTGCTCACCGTCCCGGCCGGAGACACGCTCACCGGCGCGAGGGCGGGTTGCGAGGCCAGCGTGTAGTTGCTGGCGAGGCCATTGCTGCCATTGGCCAGGGTGATGTTGGTGGACACACTCTCCACCCCCGCATTGGCGCTGGAGAGCGTGCCGAAGGTGGCGTTCACCAGCGACAGATTCTCTCCGCCCACCAGATTGCTCAGCGTCGCCGTGCCGGTGAGGCTGTCCTGCGTGCTGCCGTCATAGGTCTTGCTGGTGCCGGCAAGGCCGCTGATCGACACCGCGCGTTGCGCCACGCTCACCGGCGTGAGTGCCGGCTGCGAAGCCAGCGTGTAGTTGCTGGCCAGGCCGTTGCTGCCATTGGCCAGGGTGATGTTGGTGGACACATTCTCCACCCCCGCATTGGCGCTGGAAAGCGTGCCGAAGGTGGCGTTCACCAGTGACAGATTCTCTCCGCCCACCAGATTGGTCAGCGTCGCCGTGCCGCTCAGACTGTCCTGCGTGCTGCCGTCATAGGTCTTGTTCGTGCCGCT